>JAYELB010000065.1:0-4971 GCA_034717055.1 Methanobacteriota archaeon | reverse complement strand
GATATGGCGCAACTACAACTACAACCACACTCATTGCATCCTAAATGGAATTATTCTATATTATCAAGAGATTCTGGTGTGCGTGGGAGGGGTTGATTTCGATAGGTTATTTTTCGGCAGGCACTTAGTAATGCACACATGATCAGTGAAACTAAAATATCAAGTGGAAATTCAACGATAATCCCGGCAGAGATCAGAAGATCGCTTGGCATCAACCCGGGCGACATCCTGGTCTGGACTCTTGACAACCATGAAATAAAGGTAAAGCCGCGGAAGAAGGTGCAGTTTAAGGACATCGTGGGTTTAATCGAGGGGGGAGGAGATTCTGTAGCTGCAAAAAAGAGGATTCAGCGTGGTTAATAAATGATTTTTGTCGATTCGTCATATTATATTGCTATAGCAGATTCCAAAGATCAGTGGTATGGAAAAGCCATCGAGATATCATACCATATCGAGAATAACCTAAATGTCGTATCCAGTTTCATCATCTCAGAAGTTGTAACTGAGATTGGAAGGAGAAGTGGTGGAAAAGTTGCTTATAATTTGTATAATTACTTTACAGATAACTGTAAGATTATATACATCGACAGAGACCTGCTTGTCGAAAGTATGGACATCTTTCTCAAATACGATTGGGATGCTATCACTTGCAGATGCCGCTTCAATCGCCATCATGGATAATATGAAGATCAGTGAGATCGCATCATTTGATTCGGATTTTGACAAAGTGGATTTTATAAATAGAATTTACACGTTGCAAGGAGCGAATGGATTGTCCGAACCAAATACTGCAAGTTCGGATGACCCCAACAGCCGATAGGTTAATTTATCCATGTTGGAATACAAGGTGGATTGCATGACAACGGTATACGACGTACCAGCAAGCGAACTGATAATGTGCGCTGCACAGAAACTGAAAGCAAACGATGAGATCAAACCCCCTGAGTGGGCAGGATATGTAAAGACAGGTGCGCATAAGCAGATGCCGCCTGTTGATGCGGATTGGTGGTATGTGCGGTGCGCTGCAGTGCTACGGCAGATACAGACCGATGGTCCGATTGGCGTCTCGAGATTACGGTCAAAATACGGTGGAAAAGAGCGCAACGGAACGATGCCACCATCATTCAAGAAAGGAAGCGGATCCATCCTACGAAAGGTTGTCCAGCAACTGGAAAAGAGGGGGTATGTCAAAACACTGAAAGGAGGTCGTGCTACGACTCCTGATGGGCAGCGATTTCTAGACAATACCGCTTACGAAGTAACACAGCAGGAACTGAGTGAATAACCATGTCTGATGAACTTGAAGAGATTAAACGCCGGCGGCTTGAGCAGATGCAGCAGCAGCAAGCCGGTGCTCAGTATCAGGCTGCGCAGCAGCAGGCACAGCAGCAGCAGGTCGACGAAGCGAAGCAGAACATTCTCAGGCAGATCCTGACCCCGGATGCGAGGGAGCGGCTGACATCACTGAAGCTGGCGCGTCCGCAACTGGTAGAGCAGGTTGAGATGCAACTCATATCGCTTTCGCAGTCCGGACGTCTGCAGACCATGATCGATGACGCGAAATTGAAGATGCTGCTCCAGCAGATACAGCCAAAAAAGCGGGAAATGAAAATTAAACATATATGAATGGATATCTTTGTTCTATTCAGCGGAGGAAAGGATAGTTCGCTGTCAGCGATACTGCTTGATCCTTTTTTTAATGTTACGCTTGCAACTTGCAACTTCGGATTCGAGGAGACCTGGAAACCCGCGGCAAAGGTCGCATCAGAACTCGGGTTTCCGCACGAAGTACTGCGGATCGATGGCGCGGTCCTTGAGTCTGCGTATGAGATCGCAGTCAGTGACGGGTATCCGAACCGTGCGATCAATCACATCCACAGTTGCGCGCTTTCGTCTGCGGCGGCTGGACACGCGATGATCGCGGACGGGACGCGGAGGGATGACCGCGTTCCGATGCTTGACCTATCTGATGCACGGCGCATCGAGGATCGATACGGCTGCATGTATGTAAGACCGCTGCTCGGATACGGGAGGCACGCGGTGGATGAGCTGGTGAGGGATCATCTTAAGATTGCTGAAGATGAGAGCGAAGAGATTGAGAAATCCGATTACGAGGTTGAACTGCGCGCGATGATCAAAGAGCGACATAGCGCCGCGATGGTGCATGAGATATTTCCGAGACGTCACCTCCAGTCAAGAGTGGTTCGGAGAAAAAAATGATCATCATACGCAAGTTTCAGCCGCGCGATTTTGCTGGCGTGATCGAGATTGAACATGAGCAGTTCAGCGAACACGATCCATACCTATACATGAGTCTCTACGAGTTAAATGCGGATACGTTCTTTGTCGCGGAAGACATGAGCGCAGCGGTCGGGTTTGTGGCAGGGATAACAGCGGTCGGCGAGTATGGTGTGTATTGCAGGGTCTTTTCGATAGCGGTGCGAGAAGCGTATCAAGGGCTTGGCGTCGGCACGCAGTTGATGAAGGGCGTTATTGCTGCGTTTCACCAGAAAAATATCAGGGACATTGTACTTGAGGTCAGGAACCACAACCTTCGTGCCGTGCAGTTCTATCAGCGGCTCGGATTCGTGGTCACGGGAATGGAGTATGGGTACTACAACGACGGCGAGGATGCGATCCTCATGAGGCACAAGGGGTGATGGCTTGATCGTGGTAAAGATTGGCGGGAGCTTGATCGGAAGTGCACGGGAACTGGTGCGTGAGCTTCGCAGATACGCATCTGCCGAAGAAGAGCATATCCTCATCGTTCCGGGTGGCGGTGTGTTTGCAGATACCGTGCGAACCGCAAGCGACGCGTACGGCATCTCTGATGAAGCCGCACACTGGATGGCGGTTCTTGCGATGGATCAGTACGGGCATTATCTTGCAGACGGGACAGAAGCTTCACTAGTAGCAGATATCGGCGAGGAATCGATCCGGGCAGGTGTATCGGTTCTTCTCGTTTATGATCTGCTGAAGAGGTCTGATGGGGGGGGTGGTAGTGAGGGAGGTAGCGGTGGTAGCGGGATCGAGCACACATGGAACGCCACATCAGATACGATCGCAGGCATGGTTGCGTCACAGTTGGGTGCTGTGTTTATAAAGGTGACAGATGTGGACGGAGTGCTCGAGGAGGGGGTGCTCGTTTCTGAGATTACTGCGCGGGAGTTGCTTGGGATGGGTGAGACATGTGTTGATCTGGAATTGCCGCGACTGCTTGTTTCAAGGTCGCTTGACTGCCGGGTCGTGAACGGGAGGTACCCTAGGAGAGTGATCGATGCGATTCGAGGGGATTTTCTGGGGACGTTGATCGTTGACGGGTGAGTGGGTCGGCGGGTGGGGTGTGCCGGTGCTGTGGACCTCGGCGACGCTGTAGGGGTGCAGAGGTGGTGCGTGTGAAGTTTGGGAAGAGAATTTATATCTCGATTTTCGGTGAAACGTAAATCACATCCCAAATAGGTGTCGCAGATTAAGAAGGGGGCGGTTACCTGCCCCTCCTCATCTCAGAACGGTACGTGAGACTTTTACCTCATACACGCTTGCGCATTTCATAACCCTTTCAGTACCTGGGCAGCAGTTCGTTTCTATGAAATCCCAGTCGTCTGGTTTCAGTATTCATGCACATAAACTATCCTTTAGTTTATTCCATCTCGTTTTATACCAGTCGCTCAGTCTTAGAGCCTTCTGTCTGAGTTTCCTCAACTTGAAGTACTCAGAATCCAGCTATGGGTTTTTATCCATCTTCAGACCGATATGTCTGACGGTCTTTGTGTCTGAGAAGAGAGGATCGAAAGATTGGGGGTTTACCAAAGTGGGATGTTACCATCGAGCCCACATTTGGGTAAATTATTTATTGGGGCTTGCCTTAACTGAACGACCTTTCCATTTCCAACCCTCTTCTGACTTCAGATGCAGTAATTTACCAGTCTCACGCACTAATCGCCTGACAAGACTTGTAGGAAGGCGCAATCTGGCTTTACAATAAGATTTGGTGTTTGATGAGCAGGGCGGCTCGCCTTGCGCCACTCGTTTTGCAAGCACCTTTGCTACTGCATTTCGGCAGGAATGATCCGAACTGAGTACTTGAGACAAGAAGGCAGATAGGGTGATTAGAGGGGAATATATACGGTCTCGCTAACTGCCTACTTCTTCATCCATAATATTCCGGATGGTTTCAGCCGAAAGGATATCGCTGAAGGGCAAACCATCGATTTGGGCAAAGCATAGCCTCAGTGCGATTATCTGGTAGGAAATCCGTTTGCGGATGGAATTGAACATTGTTGACACCTAGTTTGTGGATTCGTAATAATTTACGAAACTTTATGCTACTATAATAAGATATCAAGTACATATACTTTATTGATTCTATCAGATTATTTTCTTAAGGTAGTGGCATTAAGTAATGTTATGACCTTAAAATTTTGAAATCACTATTGTAACCACTCAGATATGTAGATTGGTCGCCCGAGTGCTATCTTGTAATTTCTGGCAAGAAAAATAACAGCGGAGGACGCATAGTAATGTTAGAAGCATTTTACCGTTTATTTCTCACCCGTGCCTCTCTGCGCATTATGTGGTTACATTCCCGGCGTGGTTACAGCAGCTCCCCATGCCCTGGGTAGTCCCTGTATAGCGAAGCCTACCGATAGTGGTTTTAGATACGTGGGTAGTTACTCGCTATTGACCTAAAATCGTATCCACTCCAAAAAGGAGGGTAAGAGGTATGCGGGATTCAATTTACCTAAATCTTGTGTTATGATCTGCTTTGATTTCTAAAGATCATCTGTTATCGATTTAATAACATTTTATTATACTTTTAAGATCTAAATTAGCACTCATTACATCTCACATTCCGCAGGTCGCCATCTATTTTCCATAATTTCTACTGATATCGGTTTTAAATATCCGAAAAATATTATTTTAATACTGTGGTGGCACAACCCACCCAATTTCAACAGTGGACGCTTTACA
>JAYELB010000064.1:13516-18458 GCA_034717055.1 Methanobacteriota archaeon | reverse complement strand
TTTTGAATTTGACTTCCATGCAAAGAGAACGCTCGATGAAGCGGGGAAAAAACGTTCATAGTGCCTTATTTACACAATCGAAATAAAATTCTGCTCGATTCCATACATTATCCTTCATGGAAGTATCTCTGTACAGTCACCTCGTTTTCGGAGGCATCTTTTCTGATTAACATCTTACAGGAGATTAGAGTGAGTTCTTTTAAGTTAAAGAAGATATTTTACGAAAATGATATACCTCCTACAAGAAATCCGATTTATTCTCAATACGGCGGTCAAACGATCGATGTCATAATCATAGATGGCACCAAGTCTAAAAGAAGGACTGGCGGTCGCCCTAGCATCAAAGGCGCGTTGGGGCTCGATTTAGAAACTGGAGAAGAGTTTCTACTATACCTGGGTGCGGTCAAGAGTTGGTCAGATGTTTTATCCAACATCCAGTCAAATTACAACGTTTCTGACGAAATGTATGCCATCTGCGACGGCGACGATAATTTACAGCGACATCTGGAAGGCTATGGATACAAAATACAACAATGCACGAATCATTTTATCAAAACATCGATGTATTACCTGTGGAAAGAGCAATATCCAAAGGAAGAGCGAATAAGGATCAAAAAAGAGATAAGCAGGACAATTTCTACACTGAAGAACTCGGTGAAAAAGCACAGAATAGATCGTAATTTTGCAAGGCTTGAATGGAGACTAGACAAGACTCAAAAATAGTTGCTGTTAATAGCAAATGAGTTGTTATAAAGGAGTAAAGACAGTAATACTGCTAAATTCATTCTCAGGACTGCCAACAAAGTAACACTCTTCGCAGAATTGACTACAAGAGGAATACAGATCCCTGACACTAATAATCACGTCGAAAACCTTATGGGGATAGTTGGGCAGAGAATAAAGAAGAATCGCCAGTCATGGGTCGATAAAAATTTGGAAATTATGGTGAACACTATCTGGCAGATAATCTCGTAGGCGATGGTTCGGAACATGCAATATTGGGCATCCCGGATCTCGGTCAGTGTTACTGGATTTTTCGGTCAGATCCCCAGTGCCCCAAATTGATACTGGTCCCAAAAAATTGAAGGCGAGTTTTACCATACTTTTTGGAGTGGATGCCACGCCGTATTAAGCACGCCACTTATCAATTGTCTATTGAGACAGAATGACAAAAAGGAACAAAAATAGGGTCAATTAGTGAGGTCGGACGAACGTCTTTTCACCAGCCCATCCCAGTAGTAACCCTCTTCATAATACCACTGTGCCTCCTTTTACATCTCTTCCGGATCGACCTAAAAGTCGTTCTCAACCGGGGTGGTCAACTTATTAGCTATCATACCAAAACTCTGATTTTTTTAGATATTCGGACTCGAAACATTATGTACGAGGCTTAAGAGACAACAATGTTGAAATAACGCCAACGCCCAACAATTTTACAATCTCTGAATAGAACTATTTATAATTACTCAAAATTTATGTACTTCTCACACACACTTTTTGTGAATATGATCCTCCCAAAGACCCACCCCAGATACCAGTCCCTCTGCATAAGAGAGCGTCTGACCGATGGTGTCCGCACAGGCATCACCTCACAGGCTGGCTTGATAGCACACGGCCGCGGTGAGGCGTTTGACTACTTGCTCGGCGAACGCACAACCGAATCGGCGATGCGTTCGGAAGAAGCAGCAGTCGCGATGCTTCTTGCTGCAAGCCGTCCCGCGCTCTCGGTAAACGGCAATGTCGCAGCACTTGTTCCGGGTGAGATCATCGAACTTGGCAGGGTTCTTAATTCTGAAATCGAGATAAATCTCTTTTACAAAACAGAAGAGCGCGTACGCGCGATTGCGGATCATCTGCGTCTGCATGGCGCGTCCGGCGTGCGTGGCGAGCATCCCGATACAGTACTCCTCCCGCTCCCGCCAGATCATCCCAGATCGAGGGTATGCAAAGGTGGCATCTATGATGCGGATGTAGTGCTTGTGCCACTTGAGGACGGGGATCGGTGTCAGGCGCTGGCAGACATGGGCAAATCAGTGATTGCAATAGATCTGAATCCGCTTTCAAGGACTGCGAAGGCGGCAACCATCACGATCGTTGATAATGTGGTCCGTGCAATCCCGAATATGATCAAGCTCGCCATTCGAATGAAGGATCTCGATGTGGGCCTGCTGGATGGTATCATCTCGCGGTATGACAACAAAGAAACGCTTCGGGCTGCGATCGAGGAGATTGTAACGCGTGAGGTCACAGAGGTGTGAACGCGTGATCGACTTTGTGGGTGCTGATAGCAGCCATCAGATAACTTTGCTAGTACTTATCCAAAATTGTGTGAATAGTAGCATATAAAACCACAAGATTACACAAGATTAACACAGAAATCTTGTGAAAATCCGTGTAATCTTGTGGTTCCTACCACGAGTCACTCGAGCATATACTTTTGCTACTTTATTGTTCGGTGAGCACTGAGTAGTTACGATTATTATCATGCGATGTCGATTTCGCTCCGAAGATAGTGTCCCATTTTCAGACTCAGGGTGGCCCGGAGGATTGGTTTGAAACTCTGCGCCCACCGTACTCTCTGTGGTTATATCCTGTGACTTTTACCAAATTGTGTGGGATCGATTTGATCGCAACAAAATCAGCGGGAAACACCCGGATTTCTAGACGGTGCCTGTTAAAGCTGTGTCTGTGGGTGGACTGAATTGTTTCACCCCACCCCTCCAGACCCTCATTCACAGCAGTTACCGTGGCTGCAGTCCACCACGCTTCGGCAGCCTGATCGCGCATCCGCCAAAGCCCCGTGCAAGCGCGTGTATCAGTGGGTCCACAGTCTTCACACCACCGATCTTGTCGATCGCTTTGACAGTTCCACGCCGTACCCACCAGTCCTCATCCACAAGCACTTTGACCAGAGCTTCGATCGCTCTCGAGTCGCCGATTGCGCCGAGCGCTTCGGCAGCCCTGTCTCGCACATCTCTATCATCGTCGCCGAGCGCGCTTACCAGCGGGTCGATCGCTCTCGTGTCACCGATCTTACCGAGCGCATCGGCAACATCCCAGCGCACCGTAGGATCGTCATCTATGAATGCACTGATCAGTGGCAGAACCGCTCTCGTGTCACCGATCTCGCCGAGTGCGATGGCAGCCTGATCGCGCACGTTCCGGTCAACATCCGCAACCGTGGTTATTAGCGGATCGACCGCTCGTGGATCATGGATCTTACCGAGTGCGATGGCAGCCCCGCACCGCACCGCAGAGTCATCAGCCGTAACCATGGTTATTAGCGGATCGACCGCTCTCGCGTCACCGATATCGCCGAGTGCGATGGCAGCCCCGTATCGTACACGCGAGTCGCGGTCCTCCAATGCATTGATAAGTGGTACGACGGCTGGCTCACTAATCTTGCCGAGTGCTGCAGCAATCTTGCCACGCACGTTTGTGTCTATGGGGTATCCAAGCGCATTAATAAGCGGCACAACCGCGGGTTCACCGATCCCACCAAGCGCATAAACCGTCTTGTCACGCATAGTCGCGCTAGCCCCCATAAGCGCATTAATAAGCGGAACAACCGCGGGTTCCCCTATTCTGCCGAGCGCTTTTTCGACGTCCGTACGTACGCCCACGCCATCATCACTAAGTGCATCTATCAGCGGCAGAACCGCTCTTGTATCACCGATCTTGCCAAGCGCACAGGCAGCGTTTCGGCGCACCCGCCAACTCTCATCATACAATGCATCTATCAACGGCAGAACCGCTCTTGTATCACAGATCCTGCCGAGCGCTTCGGCAGATATCCGGCGCACGTCTTCATTTTCATCGAAAAGCACATCTGCCAGCGAATCAATCGCTGTAGGGTCACAAATCCTGCCGAGCGCCCGCGCAGCCCCCCCGCGCACCTCATAATCACTATCGGAAAGCGCATCCATCAGCGGCAGAACCGCTCTCGCGTCGCCAATCTCGCCGAGTGCCTCGACAGATCTCCTGCGCATGTCCACGTCCATGTCCAAAAGCGATTTTGTCAACGGCAGAACCGCTCTCGCGTCGCCGATCTCGCCGAGCGAATTGGCAGCATACCAGCGCACGTAACCGTCTCCTTGCTCAAGTGCAGTTATCAGCGACAGAACCGCTTTTTCATCTCCAATCCTGCCGAGCGCTTCGATCGCCCCAGCGCGTATGTCTTCGTTCTCGAGCGCTTCGATAAGCGGCAGAACCGCTGGTTCGCCAATGCTGACAAGTGCATCAACTGCCTCGCCACGCACATCATCATTTCCAAGCGCTCCAATCAACGGCTTAACTGCGGGTTCGCCAATCTTGCAGAATGCTTCGATGGTTTCATCACGCACCCACTGATCCACATCCACAAGCGTGTCTATCAACAGTTGAACCGATCTTTCATCCCCTATCTTCCCAAGTGCTTCCGCGGCACCGCGGCGCACGGTCCAGTCCCCGTCCTTGACTGATCGGGTCAGTGACTCTATTAGTTCATTCATTTTGCTTCTCCCACTGTTTGGTTTGTATCCCTGGCTTACGCCATCGGCACGCCTTCTGATATCGATCCGGAGATCCGATGCCATTGTGCCGTCGATGTGATTGGTTCAGGGGTGCTGCCCCACCCGGGTAAGGTGGATCGACACCCCATGTTGCCCACATCATTATTATCATTATGAGGTACCCCTATATAAATTTTGTGGAGGTTTGAACCGTCGTATCTTCAGGTTTACAGAAGATCCTGTGAACTGTGTTCAAGTGAATGGTGGATAAAATCAGTATAATCCGCGCAAACGAATTCGCTGCTGCTGTATGAATCTTTTTATTATTTTCTGGTAACGTCAGAGTACATGTTTAGCTAACCACGAGATTACACGAGATTAACACAGGAGCGCCGAGATAAATTCATACTCGCCAGCTGGTGAAAATCCAGCCTGAGGAAAGGTTGAGACTT
>JAYELB010000064.1:3296-13416 GCA_034717055.1 Methanobacteriota archaeon | reverse complement strand
CATTATGGCAGTTGTGGTTGCGTAAGACAATCCGACGTTACCAGAAAGTAATAAAAAGATTCAATTTTTCCGTGTAATCTGTGTCTGGCTCCAATAAGACCAATGTTCGAAGAACCTCTGCATGGGTGCTGAATCCCAAATCATACCGTCTCTGCTTTGGCTATCTTTTAGCTGTGAAAGTCCATCCTTGTAATGTGGATCGCCACTGAGCCCCAATTTTGCTAAAAACCAGCACACTCCGGAGCTTTCCGCTATCATCCCCCATCCCCAGAACGATTTGCCCTTCGCTCGCTCCAAATATCGTTCAACCAACTCTTGATCGAATTTTTCCAGAACGTAAAAACGCTTCAGCATCTTCCGCACCAGCGTTATTTACGCCTACATTGCCCCTTAGCCATTCAACGCCTCTCCGAACTTCTGCAGAACAAGTCTCCAAAGCCGAAGTATAACCCACAACAAACCCCACCCCACACGATCGCGCGAATTACTTCGCGCGATGTGCCGGATGATACTTCGCGATCGTATCGCTGTCAATACGCGTCAACTGTGCCTCAGGCAGTTCGGAAAGCAGGTTCCATCCGATCTCGAGTGTGGTGTCGATGTCCCTGTCTTCATCTCGCCCTTGCCGCACGAATTGATCCTCGAACATATCAGCGAACTCGAGGAACTTCCGATCACGCTCAGATAGCGCTTCCTTCCCGACGATTGCGACAAGACCCCTGAGATCATTTCCTTCGGCATAAGCCGCATACATCTGGTCCGAAACCGCCTTGTGATCATCTCTCGTTTTGCTTTCACCGATCCCTGAGTTCATCAGCCGTGAAAGCGACGGGAGCACGTTTATCGGGGGGTAGATTCCCTTCCTGTGTAGATCTCTCGATACAACGATCTGTCCTTCGGTGATGTACCCGCTCAGATCAGGTATAGGGTGGGTGATGTCGTCTCCTGGCATCGAAAGGATCGGGAACTGCGTGACAGAGCCTTTTCTTCCTTTGATGACGCCTGCCCGCTCGTAGATGGTTGAGAAATCGGTATACATATATCCGGGGTAGCCCCGCCGCCCGGGAACCTCTTCTCTTGCAGCACCCATCTGCCGGAGGGCTTCTGCGTAGTTTGTGAGGTCGGTGAGCACCACAAGTACGTGCATATCATGCTCGTAAGCGAGATATTCTGCTGCCGTAAGCGCAAGTCTCGGCGTGATCAGCCGCTCGACAGCAGGGTCGTCTGCGAGATTTAAGAAGACCACAGCACGCTCAAGGGCGCCGGTCCGCTCGAAATCCTGCATGAATGTCTGCGCCTCCTCATTCGTGATCCCCATGCCAGCAAAGACCACAGCAAACGGCTCCTCCGACCCAGGCACCTTTGCCTGCCTTGCGATCTGAAGGGCGATGTCGTTGTGAGGGAGTCCTGATCCGGAGAAGATCGGTAGTTTCTGCCCTCGCACAAGCGTGTTCATCCCATCGATCGTGGAGATGCCAGTCTGGATAAAATCCTCAGGCGGCTTTCTAGCATACGGGTTCATGGCAGCGCCGTTGATATCTATCCGGTCTTCGGGAACAATCCTCGGACCTCCATCAAGCGGGTCTCCTGATCCTGAAAGGATTCGCCCAAGGAGGTCTATCGATACAGGCAGTTTGATCGTCTCGCCTGTGAACCTGACACCGCAACTCCGGTTCAAGCCGCCTGTACCCTCGAAGACCTGGACTACGACGATGTCCTTGGAGGTGTCGAGAACCTGCCCGCGCTTTGTGGTTCCGTCTTCCAGTTTGATATATACAAGTTCGTTATATCCGACCGGTTCGGTCTTCTCCACAAAGATAAGCGGCCCTGAGACCTCATTGATCGTCTTATATTCCTTCATTTCACTGCCTCCTGCATCGCCCCAAACTCCTTATCCATCGTTGCGAGAACCTTATCCAGTTCCTTGCCAAGCTCTTTCTCGAACTTGACTTTTGTCATGTCGTCCTTTGATTTCACAGAGATGATATCTTCAAGAGGAACTCCGCTTTCCAAAGCGTTGTTCGCCATATCGGAGTACTTTAAGATCGCCTTTATCAGCCCATACTGGTGATCCATCGTACAGAACGTATCGACCGGATGGAATGCGTTTTGCTGCAGGAAAATTTCTCGAAGCATCCTTGCAACCTCCATCGTCAGTTGCTGATCCTCGGGAAGCGCATCCGAACCGACGAGTTGCACGATCTCCTGGAGTTCCGACTCCTTCTGGAGGATCTCCATCGCGTCGCCACGCAGTTGCAGCCATTCAGGCGATACCTGCTCGTTGTACCAGTCTGATAAAAGACCGAGGTACAGGCTGTAACTCTCAAGCCAGTTGATCGATGGAAAATGCCTCTTCTGCGAGAGTTTCGCATCGAGAGCCCAGAAGACCTTGACGATACGGAGCGTGTTCTGTGTCACTGGCTCAGAGAAGTCGCCGCCTGGAGGGGATACTGCACCAATCACAGTAACCGATCCGGTAAGCCCTGATAGCGTGTCGACCCTTCCTGCGCGCTCATAGAACTCTGATAGTCTGGCAGAGAGGTATGCCGGATACCCTTCCTCACCAGGCATCTCTTCAAGTCGCGATGAGATCTCACGCATCGCCTCTGCCCACCTCGATGTCGAATCAGCCATCAGTGAGACATCATACCCCATATCCCGGTAATACTCGGCGATGGTGATCCCGGTGTATACAGACGCCTCTCTTGCCGCAACAGGCATGTTTGAGGTGTTTGCAATAAGCACGGTTCGTTCCATCAGCGGCTTCCCGGTTTTCGGATCAGTAAGTTCAGGAAACTCATTTAAGACATCAGCCATCTCATTCCCGCGCTCGCCGCACCCGATATATACCACGATCTCGGTATCACTCCATTTTGCAAGTTGCTGCTGGGTAACGGTCTTACCGGATCCGAAAGGTCCCGGAATCGCGGCAGTCCCGCCTTTTGCAAGCGGGAAGAGTCCGTCAAGGATCCGCTGCCCGGTTATCAAAGGAATATTCGGCATCAGTTTCTTACGAGATGGTCTTGGCGCACGTACGGGCCACTTCTGCATCAATGTTAGTTCGGTACCGTCCGCAAGCGTGCATATACAATCGGTAACCTTAAACGATCCCGATTTGATATCATCGACCACTCCGGACACGGTCGGAGGAACCATAATCTTGTGCTCGATATGGGTCTCCGGAACCGTTCCGATGATCTCCCCGCCCTTAACTTCAGTGCCTTTTGTGACGACCGGGGTGAATTCCCACTTTCTATCGCGGTCAAGCCCGGGAGCTGTGACACCACGCTCGATGAAATCGCTCTTCATCAGCCCCATTAGCACGGGAAGCGGGCGCTGGATTCCATCGTAGATACTCTCGAGGAGTCCTGGCCCAAGTTCGACAGATAACGGCATACCCGTGTTCTCGACAGGCTCACCCGGCGCGATGCCTGAGGTATCCTCATACACCTGAATGGTCGATTTGTCGCCCTCGATACCTATCACCTCCCCCATAAGCCCTTCGTTGCCGACCTTGACCACATCATACATCTTTGTGGGTACATCGATGACGGTCATGACCGGTCCTGCTATCTGGTATATAGTTCCTTTTACTTCCAAAGATCAACACCTACTGCTTGTTTTATTTTTTCTCGTAACTGAGTAGTCTCTCCGCCTCCGACCAGAACTACAGTCGGCACGACCGATTCGTCGAGCGCCGATTGCAGCGCATCCGGAAGAAGCGAAGCATCATCGTTATTCATGACCAGTATTCCAACGTCCTGATCCTCGAGTACCTTGCGCACGGTCGGTTCTATCGTATCCTCGGTGACTTCGTACGTCTTTCTCACGCCTGCGAGTTTGAATCCGAGCGTGAAATCTCCACGTCCGATTGTTGCAAGTTCCATTTTATCTCCTGCTGACGATATGCTTCATCGATACCTCAATTAATGATTTCCATCAATGTTAAATGATCGCTTCACAAAAGGTTCTAATGTAATAAATATCTATTGGATTCGTGAGCCCCTGCGATTGAAAATCCCTTGTTCGATTCCATAGACTATTGCCGGGTCGGTCCAGTCCGTTCAAACGTTGCCCGGCTTACTCTGCCACCTTGACCATACAGGGGCGGATCACTTTTGATTTGAATCTGTATCCGCGTTGCAGTTCCTCAACGATGATACCGCTTTCAGAGTCACACTTCACCCGGGCGATCGTCTCATGAATGTGTGGATCGAATACCATACCGACCGACTCGATCGGGAAGACCTCTTCCTTCTCGAGCACGTCATGAAACTGCCGCAGAATCATCTCTATTCCTTTTTTGATGTGGTTTACATCATGATCCTGTTGAATGGAGCTAAGAGCCCGCTCAAGATTGTCGACCACATCGAGGATAGACAAGATAAGCGATTCGTTTGCGTATTCTATAGATTCGACCGTCTCTTTCGCTGTTCTCTTCTTGTAATTCGCAAAATCCGCCTGCAATCTCTGCAATCGGTCGAAATGCGAGTCTGCCCTCTCCTCGCATTCCGTGAGTCGCTCTTTCAACGCCTGAAGCGATTCTGCATCTGCATCCGCACCCTCTGCGGCATCAACTTCCAAAGCGCCCGACTCCTCTGACTCATCAATCTCAGAATCTGTCATAGTCGCGTGGTGCCTGTCCCGGTGCCGGGGTCAGTTCCTTGCGCTCGGATGCGAGCACATCATCGACCTTGAGGATCATAACCGTGGCATCAGTAGCGGATTTCAGAAACTGGGTCTTCACCTGTAGCGGTTCGATGACACCATTTTCGTACATATCGATAATCTTGCCGTTGTACACATCGATGCCGGATGTTTTGCCGCCTGCTACGTGCTTCGCTTTGAGCAGGGTCATCATATCCATCGAGTCAAGCCCCGCATTCTCCGCAAGCGTACGCGGGAGTGTTCCCAGAGCGTCCGCGAACGCGTCGACCGCAAGTTGCTCCTTGCCACCGATCGTTCTGGCATACTCCTTGAGGCGGAGTGAAAGTTCGGCCTCACATGCGCCTCCGCCGGCAACGACCGTATTGGCCTTGACAACATCAGCCACAACCCGCAGCGCATCGCCAATCGCGCCTTCGACGGTATCCAGAACATGTTCTGTGCCGCCGTGAACGACGATGGAAACGGTCGTGGGGTCCGGGCAGTCCTTTATGTAGATCAGCTCCTCGTCCTCCGCGCCCTTCTCCTCAACAGTACCTGCCGTGCCGAGATCGCTCTCCTCCACATCCACAATGTTTGAGATGATCGTTGCGCCAGTGGCACGTGAGATCGCTTCCAGGTCGTTGTCATTGACCCGCGCAACCCCCAGTATGCCGCGTTTGACAAGATATCCTTGCGCAGACTCGGTAATACTCTGGGTACAGAAGACGGCATTCACGCCGATATTGTAGAGACTATCGATATCTGACTTGATAGCGGACTCCTCCCCAGCGTACATCTCCTCCAACTGTAGAGCAGAGGTTACTTTCATCTTTTCGTTGCTCTTTCCGCCTGGCGCCTTGGCAAACTTTCGGAATTCGATGCCTGATGTTAACAGCGCGATATGTGCATCCTTGACGCGTTTTGGCATCGCATCGTGCACACGCCTCTTGTTGATCACGATACCTGTGATCAGTTCGGTATCCTCGATGCTTTTACCGACGCTCTGCTGGATCCTGACGTTATTAAAGACATCAATATCCCCGTTTTTAATGAGTTGTATTGCACGTACGCAGATGGGTGCCAGATTATCGCACGCGATGGCTTTGCCGACCATTGCGGTTGCTGCGATGCTCTGTAGAAGATCGGTGTCACCCTCCGCGACATCGATTGCAAGTTCGCCTAAAATTTCCTGTGATTTCTGTTCTGCCAGTTTATACCCTGCAATGACCGTTGTTGGATGGATGCCCCGCTCCAGCAGTCCGCCTGCCATTCTAAGCAGTTCTCCGGCAAACATAACAGACGCAGTGGTGCCATCCCCGACTTCCTTTTCCTGTGTATTCGCAACAGCAACGATCGTTTTTGCGCTTGGGTGCTCCACAGCGATCTTGCGTAGAATGGTCTCGCCATCATTGGTGATTGTGATGTCCCCTGCCACATCTACGAGCATCTTGTCCATGCCGCTTGGGCCAAACGTAGATTTTACCATGTTTGACACTGCCATAGCAGCGGTAATATTCATCTGCAATGCATCCTTTCCACGTACATGTTCCTTACTTGGGTCTACGACAATTATTGGTTGAGTGATCTGTCCAGCCATTACGAGCCTCCGCAATTGTTATATTCCAACTGATAGTACTTCTATAAAAAGATTGCGGATAGACTGGCAGATCCCTTGACCGCAATGCCGGTTACACCCACTCGTAATGCGCTAGTACTTCCGGTTTAAACTCGTAGAGAAGACTGTTTTCAACGTACCCAAAGAACAGGCACCCGCCACATTCCTCTGACGCCCTTTTCCGCAGATCCTTTGACGACTTCCAGACATTTAGAATGCCGTCACTCACATCCCCGAGATGCATCCTTGCGACCCGGCAGTTCTCGATCCTGCCATCAGCAGTGACATGGAGGATGATCTCGCTGGCATGGCACTTGAAATCGGGTTTCAGGTTCTTTACCATCTCCAGATACGTCAGGGAATTGATGATCGGGAATTTGTTCCTCTTAAGTCCGATTATCTGATCGACCGCCCTTCTATACGCGCCCATGTCCCTGATCCCGATCTCCTCCCAGACCTGACCTGTAATCCCGCCAAACTCATGGATCGGTTCGAACGATATCCGGACGCCGAGATCACGCGCCAGATATACCAGATTCCTAATCTCATCCAGGTTCTTTCCGTTGATCACACAGTTTAAGAGGATGCTGTGACCTGCCTCTTTCGCTTCCATTATCCCGTCCAGCACACGATCGAATTCAAATCCCCTGATCTCCTTAAACGTCTTTATCCCGTCCAAGGAGACTGACAGATAATCGAGATTCGATAGATCCGGGACTCGCTTCTTCAGGAGTTTTCCGTTGGTTATGAGCGATGTCATCATCCCGATGTCGTGAGCATGCTTGAGGATTTCGGGGAGGTCCTTTCGCAGAAGCGGCTCTGCAGTCCATGCATTGTAGGCCCCGATTCCAAAGGATCTTGCTTCATCAAGGAGACTTAGTATCTCCTCGGTTTCCATCTCCGCGCCTTCTTCCTTCCAGTACTCGCAGAACTTGCACTTAAGATTACATCTCGCGTTGATCCCGTGCGACAGGACAAATGGTCTTTTCCGGACCTTAAGCTGCCAGAGGGCTTTCGATGCCAGTACCGGTGAGAATGCCATGTAGGATTGTTATGCGCGAAGTTGGGTTTAAATATTGGGTTTCAGGTGTTGTCGACCGGTCCCGGATATTTGCACCCCCTGAGTTGCCACCCCACATCTTCCGACGCTTGCGCTTTTTACCCAATGTCCGGATCCATCGGACCCACCGACTTTACCCGTGTGCAGCTGCGGACTGACCGAAACCATTTTGGGCATCTGATCAGCGGTTGCGCCCTGAGCGAAACCCGTATCCTGGCCTGTGACCGTCATCGAGAGCCAGCTGGTAAGAGTGAATCATATTCCTGATCGCCCGGAACGATACTTTTTACTTTTTTTGGCAGATCTCACTTCAAGACATCCGCAACATACCCTAACTCCACATAGCTTAAGTCCTGCGTGTACCACTTCTTTGATTCGGACTTCACGAGGTGTGCTGGCAGCAGATAAGAGAAAGCACCTTCCGACGCATGGATTTTGAACTTCGCAGTGGCAATTCCACGCTTTGCCGGCTTTACATACAGCCTCTCAAAGGACTCTCTGACGATCCGCCATACCCTTCCACCAAGAACAAATGTCTCGTCAACCGGATACTGCACCTCACCGATCATTTGCCTGGAACTGACGTCGATAACCGTAACCACTTTGTTTGAGGGGATATTCGAATGAACCTCTCCCTTTGCTCCAAGATCCATCAATCTGGTTGTTGCATGCCACTTCTCATTCCATTTTTCGATCCATTCGCTCTTCACAAGATGACTTAAGATATCGCGCAGTTCGTCTTCCGTACAGAACCCTCCGAACAGATTCAGAAGGTGGGAATCGGTAAGCCCGCAGGGGCTGGCATAAAGCGAGGAGAAGACCTGTTGCACCACAACAGACGGATCATGCAAGTAGTCAACCGGTTCGAGGTATCCTGCCATCGCAACGTAAAACATCCGTTCAAGCAGCATCTGTTCATCCGCAGAACCATACATAGCAAAGACACGGTTTCGTTGCATACGCCTGCTCCCCCGACCAATCCGCTGGAGCAGTGACGATATACTCCACGGGACTTCTGCAAGCACGATGGCATCGATATCTCCAATATCAATTCCTATCTCGAGCGTCATGGTAGCCACGCAGACTCCGTACTGTGTGTCTTTCATGAAACTCTCGGCTTCTCCGCGAATAGATCTGCTCAAACTACCATGATGGACGGCAACGCGGTTAGGGCCCCACAAATCAAGGCATTCCCTGGAAAACTCCTCCACTGTTGCCCTCTTATTGCAAAAGATGAGCAACTTCCGAATGTTCTCTCTTTTTACGCAGCCATATAGTTCTTCAGCCGATTCGACAAGAGTGTAATCAATTTCCCGCTTATCAGAGTCTGTGATTACCTCAAAATCTCCGAGATATCTGCTTCCCACCTCCTCAGGAGATGCTATGGTGGCAGAGAGTGCATAGACGTTGAAATCTCTTTCTGAAAGATGTTTTAGCCTTTTTAAAAGGATCCTAAGTTGATCTCCGCGATATGTGTTGTCGATAAGATGTATCTCATCGAGTATCACCGCTTTTATCTTCTTAAACGCACCGGGGTGTCTACAAATCATCGAATCAAACGATTCCGGTGTGGTAATCAGGACATCCGGAGACTTAGCCGGGTTAAATCGTGGCGTATCGCCCGTCTTTAACGATACCGAGACTCCAAGTTCGCCCAGCTGCCCTTTGAGGCGGTCGTGCATATCATTAACCAGTGCCTTCGTCGGAGCGATATAAAGGATCGTAATGCCATTCATGCTGCCCCATGCTTCCTTCAGATGCCTCTCGATAAGCGGTGCAATTACAGCTTCGGTCTTTCCGCTGGCGGTAGACGAGACGATGATTGCGTTTCTCCCCGTAAGGACCACAGGAATAGAACGCGCTTGAATCGGAAGGAGCTTACCATATCTGCCAAAGAAAGTCATCCACGTACGCCTGAGCCTTCGTCTGTCAGAATCCATCCAGCAATTCTCCGATTGGATTATTAGGATGAAAACGGGTGAGATCAAGAGCTTCTACCAGCCACCTGATGACTCTGCGGGGTTCCGGAGTCGATGTTTTGACAGGCTCGTTTGCATCCATGTCTGTGCAATATGCTTATAGTATTATAAACATTATGCGTGTGGTTTAGTCACCCATCTCCCCTGAATGTGCAGCGACATTGGAATCGGCACTCGATTCAATTAATCATATGGGGATTGAAGATTCGAATGGATGTTTATATAACTTCAATCTTCTCCAATTTAACTTGCCACCATAATTCACATGCCCGAAAGTCATGTATTATGATATTCCACTCGCTCGGGTCGCCGCGGATCATCCCGCCCGCGCCGCGTCCGTGTGGCGCGATCACGCACGAGAGCGACTCAGCCATGATAGATTGGTTATATTTATTACGGCAGAACCGATAGGGGGTACTATGTGCGTAAGTGCAGAATCCCTCAGTTCGACAGAGTTCGAAGATCTGATACGCCAGAAACTTCCAACCGCCCTTCGTGATCATACTGCGTTTAGATTTGAGATTATGGACATTATTGCAGATGTCTTCGCAACCAAGGATAATTTCGAGCGGATTTTGGAAGAGATCAAGGAACTCAAAGAAGATGGTAACCGGCGGTTCGAAGAAATCTGCCAGCGTTTTGAAAAAGTTGATCAACGGTTTGAGAAAGTTGATCAACGGTTTGAGAAAGTTGATCAACGGTTTGAGAAGATGGATCAACGATTCGATGAGATGGCTCGCAACCAGCGGGAGATCCAACTAACAGTCTCTGCGCTGGGCGGTCGTGTAGGCCATGGGCTGGAAGAGATCATCAAGCAGA
>JAYELB010000064.1:0-3196 GCA_034717055.1 Methanobacteriota archaeon | reverse complement strand
GATCAACGGTTTGAGAAGATGGATCAACGATTCGATGAGATGGCTCGCAACCAGCGGGAGATCCAACTAACAGTCTCTGCGCTGGGCGGTCGTGTAGGCCATGGGCTGGAAGAGATCATCAAGCAGACTGTGGAGGAGTTTTCAGGGCAGTCATTCAAGAAGATCGAGCACCTGTGGCTAAGAGATGCAGAAGGGGAGTTGTATGGGGTGCCAGCAGATGTGGAGTATGACCTATACCTTGAGGATACTGTGAATTACGTAGTAGAGGTTAAATCCCACACAAAACTGGGCGATGTGCTTAACTTCCGTCGCAAGAGCGTATTTGCCGAGAAAATCCTTGAAAAGAAGATACAACCGATTATGATCAGTGTGAGCGTAACAGAGACTGCGAAAAAGAAGTGTAAAGAACTGGGGATCGATCTCATCGCCAGAAGTGTGGTTGAGAAGTAATCCGTAAGAGGAGTAAGAATATGAAGATAGGAATTATCGGCACTGGCCGGATCGGAGAAGCACTGCTTAGGGGCGTGCTTGCCGCAGATCTCTGCCAGAGCGACCGGATTTTTGCAAGCGACGTGGATACCGCGAGATTGGATACACTGCATTCCGAACTCGGGATCAACACATCCACCGATAACACTGATACCATTGGCAACGCAGAGACGATCATCCTTGCCATAAAGCCGCAGATCCTCGCTTCTGTGCTGCAGTCAGTGAAACAGCAGACATGGGATGAGGTTCTGGTGATATCGGTTGCGGCAGGAGTGCGGATCCGGTCGATCGAAGAGAATCTGCCTGCCGGAGCACATCTGATCCGTGTGATGCCGAATATCGCATGTACGGTCGGGCAGGCGATCTCAGCGATCTCGGCAGGTAGCAATGCAACAGAATCCGATCTCGAGACCGCACGCACGATCTTCGGATCGGTCGGAAGAGTTGTCACAGTCCCGGAATCAATGATGGATGCTGTTACTGGCTTAAGCGGAAGCGGACCTGCGTTTGTGTTCCAGATAATCGAGGCGCTTGCTGATGGTGGGGTGCATGAAGGGCTGCCGCGGGATGTCGCGCTCGAACTTGCCGCGCAGACCGTGCTCGGTGCTGCTGCTATGGTTATTGAAACAGGAGAGCATCCGGGAGTGCTTAAGGATATGGTAACGTCACCTGCCGGAACCACCATCCGCGGGATACATGCGCTTGAGGTACAGGGGCTGCGTGCTGGCATGATGAATGCCGTGATCGCAGCGACCAGGCGGTCAAGAGAGCTTGGGAAGTGAGTGGCTTCCGCCGGGAGGGTCTGAAAGGTCTTTGGGAAGAAAATGGCAAGGCAAGAAGGCGGCGTGTCCCATGCGCACACCTTACGCCACCCTCCTTTGGTTACGGATTACAGGTCGATTGCACCGGCTGCGGCTTGCAGGAGATCATGAGCGCGTCGAACGAGGCATTCCAGGTGAGTGCCGGACCCGCACCACCACCAGTCCTGACGGGTACGGTCTCGACTGAACCCAAAAAACGAATCCGTAGTCCCCTATCTCAGTTTCCTCAAAACATTGTCCATTTCTTCGATCAGACAATACATGACTATAGGCTAAATAAATAATTGAGCAAATTAACCTTCATCACATTAGCTGGAATGAATATTTTTTTCATCAATAGTCATTATGTTGAAACTATTCAAAACGTCCAAGCCCAAAGCCAGTTTTCCCATCATGTCTGGTTCTTTTGGATTTCTATTCAATGTGATAACTCTTTCACTCGTTGTTTCAGTCACTGATCCACCCAGCATGAAGAAGGACTGAATAAGTGTTGTATCCTTAATGATCGACTTGATCTCTTTATCCTTCTTTAGTGCGTTAATTATCCTACCGAGTTCACGCACGAGTTCCTTTTCCTAGCTTCTTTTCTCGATCGATTATTTCTTTCCAAACAACATCACCTTCCATCGACGGGATTTTTCATGCTTTTTGATCTTCCCTGCCATCACATCCTTTACACACAGATCGGACTCTCCCGCAGCCAGTCGATGTCTGACTGGTATAGCTTCCGCAGATCCCTTAGCCCCAGCCGCAGCATCGCAACCCTGCTGACACCAAGCCCCCACGCAAGCACAGGACACTCGATGCCAAGTGGTGCTGTCACCTCCTCCCGGAATATGCCTGCTCCACCGAGTTCGACCCATCCGAGGCCATCGACATAGACCTCCGGTTCAACAGACGGCTCTGTGTACGGGAAGTACCCGGGCCTGAACCGCACATCCTTAAAGCCGATGTGGTGGTAGAACTCAACAAGATACCCGAGAAGGTTTGCAAACGAGACTCCTGGATCCATCACCACGCCTTCGAGCTGCTCAAACTCAGGCGTATGCGTCGGATCGATCGCCTCGCGCCGGTAGACCCGGTCGATGCAGAACGCCTTTCTCGGAGGATCAGGGTTGTCTGCAAGATGTTTGATCGTGATCGCGGTCGTGTGAGTGCGCAATACCTCCTTTTGGGATAATTCCTTACTCCATCTCCCGCCCCATCCGGTTGATCCGGTATCTCCACCGAACTCGTGGACGTCTCTTACTTTCCCATAATATGCAGGGATGTCCGCATCAGAATCGAGATAGAATGTGTCCTGCATCTCTCTGGCAGGATGATCCTGCGGCTGGAAGAGCGCATCGAAGTTCCAGAAGGAACTCTGCACGATATCACCTTTGATCTCGGTAAATCCCATATCGAGCAGTATCCTGCGCATCCGGTCGATCAGACGCTGGTACGGGTGAATCTTCGCGCAGGCGCGCCGCGGCACCGGTGCATGGATATCGTAAGCACGGATGTTCTTCCATCTGCGGCTGCGTATGACATCAGACGTCAGTTGCACGATCTCATTGACATCTGAACGGTCTGCGATCTCACCCGCGAGTTTTATGCCTTCTTCTGTTATCACAATCGTTCTCTCTTTTCTCTCTGCCACGTTCACCAGTTTTCGCTTGATGAGGTCCTTTAATGCCATCTTCTGCGTATCTTCTGTCAGAATCCTTTCTTCGAGCAGCATCTTCAGCACTTCCTCATCTGCACCCCTATCTGGCGCCGCATCTCCTGCAGGCACGACCGCACCGTCCACGATCGCTGCCCACTTCTTCCGCCGCAGCCAGCCCATGGATATCCCGACCATCGCAGGCGGGAACTTATCCTTCATGTCCTGGATCGTGACCTTTCCG
>JAYELB010000063.1:0-18458 GCA_034717055.1 Methanobacteriota archaeon | reverse complement strand
GGTTTTGTGGGGTGGAATGAGATTGTGGTTGGCTCGATTTTTTTGGTCTCCACTTGAAACGGTCTCGAAAGGTTTATATGTGAATTAAACACTGATTGTTTATTGTATTCCAGTAAATAGGAATATAAACAGGAGAGACCGAACAACAGAACAATATATCACATGCCACAAGTTGACATGTGCTGATGTAGCAAAAGGAGGTAGATAGACAATGAAGGAAATAAATGCATTGGAAAACTCTGAACTTGATACCCTTTTCGGAAAGGGAAATTATGAACGGAAAAAAGGAAAAATCTTTGTGCATAAGAGCACAGATATTTATTCAAAGGGATATCATAAGTGGTTGAAACAAGACGATAAAGTTGTTAGAGAAGGAAATAAAATATGTAAAAGTGGTCGAACCAGTTTCATGAATGAAATTTCTGTTATGAGAGCGAAGATAGAGAATAAAATATTTTAATCCTCTTTTAACTAAATGTATCTTGACCAATCTAAAAAAGATGAACTGCAGGAAGGTATTAATAATCTCATCACTACTGAGTTTCCGTGGTGTAAAGAACAACTAATAAAATCCAGGGCATCTGTAGAAATTGAAGACGCCGAACTGTGGATGAGATATAGAAATGCTATGGATAGATTGTTATTGGTTCAGCGTGGGATAAATTTTGGAGAGTTCCCATCTCCAAATTTAGTAACTGAGGATATAGAAGATGAAGATATTAAAGAAACTGAATTAACAGATTCTTCGAATCCTGATGATATTTTACGATATTCTGAGTATCTTTTCAGAAATTGTGGAGTTGAAGCGTGGGTTCAAGCAACTGAAACTTTGATAGGTCTTTTAAATATTCGGATCAACTCATTTAAGTATCACGGGGATAAAGCGAAAGCAAATTCTTATCTGAACGAAGCTTTAAAATTGCAAGCCGAGGCGCGGTTAGCAAGGTCGAGTTCACATACAGTATCTGTACATCACTATAAAAAATCAGTTGAAAAGTCTAAAAGTGGGTTGTTTCTTCTTGAAAAAGTAAATCCTTATACAAGAGGGAGCTTTTGGGCTGCAATTGGGATATTTATCGTAGCAATTATTGCATTATTATATAATATTTTAATAATCTAATAGTTTTTATTATTAGGCATAACAACAATCAAACATTGACTATACTCATGTATGCTTCCTTCCCCCACCCCACACCTGTCCACGCTTACACCACCGCCCGACCCCCATTGGTCAGAGATGCCTCGGAATTTATTCCGAGGTCGTTGACTTCAAATCTATTGGTAATATCACAGAGTTATGACGCGCACCACCCGACAATGATCGATACTGATGCTGTAATCAACGATTCGCCATAATTATATTTTTCCGAGTTACCATTTAATTTGAAGGGGGTACCGAAGAAGTGTCTTTGCGTCCAGCGATAAACCGGAACAAAAATGGGATCAATTTAGTGGGGCCGGATGAACGTCTTTTTATCAACCCAGCGCAGACCTAACACCACAGAACAAAGCTTCACTGGAGCAGTTCCAGAACGCTCGAACCAGCGACCGCATCAGACACGATACGTGTGATATCAAGCCTCTCTTCATTCGCATCCACCCTCGCGACCGCCACCGCTGTCATCGGGCGGTCCGGCACGGCAGCGCACTCGGTTGCTGGCTTCTCTGTCCGAAACGTGCCTATCCTGGTTGCACGGTCGATAATCTCTCTTTTATCCATCCCAATGAGTGGATGGTAGATCGGCATCCCGAGTCCGTGCATCTCTGCAAGCATATTCTGTGAGGTCTGGGATGCGACCTGTCCGAGCGATGAACCTGTGACGATGCCGCAGGCGTCTTCCTTCTCTGCAACCAGAGTCCCGATCCGGTACATCATCCGCTTGCAGATCACGCAAGTGATGCGCGGCTCGCATCGGCTCGCAATCTCGCGAAGGACCGCACCATAAGGAACCCTGTACGCGGTCATATCGGAATAACTCCACTCAAAAAGCGAGTTTATACTTTGTTCAGCAAGTTCTCGGCTTTTTGGGTCTGTAAACTCCTCGAGATCAAAGTAGAGTGGGATAACCTCGGCCCCCCTTCTCATCAACATCCACGCGGCAACCGGCGAATCGATACCTCCTGATACCAGTGCAATCATCTTCCCCTGCGTGCCGTACGGAAGCCCTCCGACTCCGGCAGCGATCTTCGTGTAGATATAGGCATGCTCCTGCCGCATATCTACAAATATCTCCCGGTCAGGGTGTGTGAGATCGACCTTTGCCGAGGTGCACCCCACGACAGAATCCCCGCAAGCGACTGCAAGATCGATCGATGTGAAATCATGGACCCCTGATCTTGATGCACGAATCGCAAAGGACTCGCCGTTCTTAATCAGGTTCTTTCCGACCTCTGCCGCGGTCTCTGCCGCGCTTATAAGCGTTGCACCGGTTATGATCGCGGGACTTGCCGATGCCGTACCAAAGACTCTAGAGATTGCATCTGCGGCACCCAGATCGCTTGTATGCACAAAAATCCTGCCCCATTCTCGCGTGATCCTTGAATATTCTATGTCGCGCCTCGAGAGTGCTGTCTTAATCCTGCCGATCAACACGTCCTCAAACCGCCGCCGAACCTGCGGGCTCTTAAGTGCGATCTCATCGTACCGGACTATAACCACGTCATAAGTATTATCGCTCACTGTAACCAAGCACCTCGATCGATCTTGTAAGGTCGGTTCCGGACAATATGCCTGTGATTGACCCAATTGTCCTGCACCAGCAACTGTCCGACGTTTTCTGTGGACATCATCTTGAGTGCATCCACGGCATCGGCATCCTCCGGGATGAAGCTAACTTTCTTTGTCATTACCTCCCTCACCCGCACGTTGCCATACTCGCTCATCGGAACGCGCCTTATATCGGTAAACGTTACGATTCCGACAATCTTTCCGGTAAATTGATCGACGACTGGGTATCCGAGATGTTTCTTCTCAAACATCAACCTGAGAAGTTCTGAGATAGTCAGGTTGTCCTGCACATACGCGATCTCGCGGGTCATGAGATCGCGCACACTGATACCTTCGAGTGTCACTGACACTTCAGTATACTTCTCTTCCTCTGATGCGCCGATATAGATGAAGAAAGCGATCAATATAAACCACATCGCATCGGGAACTAACAACCCAAATACCGCCATTATGATGGCAAACATCTTCCCGATATTCACTGCCTTTCTCGTTGCCTGAAGATATGGAATCCTTCCTGCGTACCATGCCCGGAGCACACGTCCGCCATCCATCGGGAACGCTGGAAGCAGGTTGAAAACGAATAGTCCGATGTTGATGTATGCAATCGAACGTAAAAGATAAGGAATATGTGTAATCACTGGCAGTTGTGTTATGTTGCAACTGTCAAGGCAGGCGTACGATATATAGCAAAATACCCCGATTGCGAGCGATACCAGAGGTCCTGCTATTGATATCCGCATCTCGGCACGCGGATTGCGCGGGACCTCTTCCATCACCGCGATGCCACCGAGAATGATTAGCATGATGCTGCGAATCCCTATCCCGTACTTCATCGCAACCCACGAGTGCCCGAGTTCGTGCAGCAGCACGCATGTGAATATGAGGAGAGTTAATGTCAGTGCGAGCGCATACCGAAGCGGAACAGACGCAACATCCGCGAATCCGAATTCAGCATCTTTTGAGAAGACGATCGGAAATAGTACGAGAACCAGCAAGAACGAGATATGAATCTTGATCGGTATCCCCATAACCTTCCCAATCCGTATCGATCTTTTCATGGTTGTTCCCGTGTCTTTGTCGCTATCAATTGTCCGTATCACGCAAAAGTATATATCCTTTTAGTTCGTTCTACCATATACCAAACACCATAGGGAGGGATTGAATGCACGCAGAACTGACATCACTATTCGGGCTCAACGTATATACTGACAAGGGATTGTATGTAGGAAATGTGAACGATGTCGTAATCGAGACGGCTGATAGGTTGGTAACAGGCCTCGCGCTCACCAAAGTTAATCAAGAACTGTTCGATGTGAGTCGGGAAGGCGTTATCCTGCCGTATCGGTGGGTGCTTGCGATTGGCGATATCGTCCTTGTGAAACAGGTCAATCGACTGGCAAAGAAGGATGAGATTGAGTGATTTCAAGGATCATGAGATATACGCTGACCTGAGAGCAACTCCGCCGGTTATCATCAGGGTAGATGGTAGAAGCTTTAAGAATCTCCTGCAAAGACACGGGTTTGAGAAGCCGTTCGATCGTCGTTTTGCATCCGCGATGGCAGATGCGACAGAATCGTTATTCCAACAGAGCGGACTCCGCCCGGTAGTTGCGTACACCTTTTCAGACGAGATTAACATTCTTTTCAGAGACGCACTGCCGTTTGATGGCAGGATCGAGAAACTCGTCTCGGTCGTGCCGAGTTCCATATCAAGCGCGCTTACCCGGTTTCTCAAGATAGCTCCAATCACATTCGACGGGAGAGTAATACCGCTGCATCCCGAGCAGATCATCGAATATCTGGTCTGGCGGCAGGCAGAGGCATGGCGGAATTGCATCAATGGTTACGGGCATTACACGCTTTGCTCGACTGGATTATCCGGAAAGGATGCCGCATCGAGGATGCTTGGCTTGCGAGCATCCGATATTCATGAACTGTGCTTCCAGCACGGGATCAACCTCGACAAAGTGCCTCTCTGGCAGAGGCGGGGTGTTTTGGTGTACTGGGAGGAATATACGAAGCCTGGTTATGATCCGGTGCGCGATATCGAGGTGGTTGTGAACCGGAAGAGAATAACTCAGAACTGGGACCTGCCGATCTTTGCGTCTGATGAGGGGGGTGTGATGGTGCGGGAGTTATTTGAGGAGTTGTATGTGGGTAGTGATGGACAACACAGATGAAAACACTGATTAGGATTGAAGTTGTGGATGATACAAACAAGATATTGATAAATGAGAGACCATGAAAGAGAATAGCCCGTTTACACCCGGCAATCCTGCGCCTGTTGAACTTTTTGTCGGCAGGGTCGAACAGATCGAAGAAATCCTCAGATATGTCAGACAGACCTCATCCGGGCGACAGGAGAATGTCTTTTTAGCAGGAGAACGGGGCATAGGAAAGAGCTCATTGGCTGCGTTCCTGCGTCATCTGGTTGATAGAGAGAATTTCCTTGCTATCCATGTGTTTGTGGGGGGCGTGACCGATCTGGAGGAATTGGTACGCCGTATATTCGAGCAAATTCTAAAAGAAACGAATAAACAAACGTGGTTCGATGAAATTTCAGGTTTCTTTGGAAAATATGTCAAACAAGTGGATCTTTTTGGTATTTCTGTCAGTTTCAATCCGCCACAAGAGGACCTGGAAGGTCTGGTCAGGAATTTTCCGGAAGCTCTTAAAAATATAATGGAAAAAATAAAGAATGAGAAGAAGGGACTTTTCATCGTTCTGGACGATATCAATGGGATATCAGAGACTCCCGAGTTCGCAAACTGGTACAAGAGTTTTGTGGATGATGTAGCCACCCACTACACGGATTTCCCTGCCTTCATCATGCCAATCGGTATTCCCGAGATACGGGAGGTGTTGAGTGAGCATCAACCGTCTCTTATGAGAATCTTTAGAGTGGTGGACATCGATAAACTCTCTGATAAGGAGGTAAATGAGTTTTTCGAAAAAACATTTAAAAAAGTCAATACAAAAGTTGAATCCGAAGCAATGGAGCTCATGACACGGTTTTCGAGTGGTTTACCTATTCTTATGCATGAAATAGGTGATGCAGTCTTTTGGAGAGATGATGATGGAGTGATAAGTGAGGAAGATACCGTACCAGGAATTGTAGATGCTGCAGATAGAATTGGGAAAAAATATCTTGATCCAAAGGTGTATAGAACGATTCGCAGCAAGCGATATCGATCCATCTTGAGAAAATTGGGTGAAGAACCCATCGACCGGTTTAAAAAAAGTGAAATAGAAAGTAAACTGAGTGAAGAGGAGAAAAAAGTGTTTAACAATTTTTTAGGGAAAATGAGACAGTTGGGTATCATCGTCCCAGATATAGAAGGCGGAAGAGGATCTTATAAGTTTGTAAATGTGCTATATCCTGTTTATATCTGGATGGAAAGTCGAAACATCAAGCCGAAAGAGATCCGGAAAAATAAAACCTGCGAAGCGTGAACATCATGGACAAATACGAAAAGATTATCGGGCTGGCAAAGCGAAGAGGCTTCCTCTGGAACTCCTTCGAACTGTACGGCGGAACAGCAGGTTTTTACGATTACGGTCCTCTTGGCGCGATGCCGAAGCGCAGGATCGAGAACATCTGGTGGAAAATGGGTATGATAGTGTAGGGGCGAGGATATCGCAGCAGTATCTATTTAGTTATACACCATCACCAATAAGTGTGCATACAACAAAAATGATTAATCGTATAAAGATGGGCTGGCAATGAAAAAATGCTGATAAAAAAGATCAAAGTTTCCAATTTCAAAAGTTTCGAGGAATTGGATATAGAACTTGGGATGTTTAATGTTCTGATAGGGGCGAATGCTTCAGGAAAATCCAACTTCCTGACTATCCTTAAATTTCTTAAGGATGTGGTGGAGAACGGTCTTGATAATGCGATTTCCATGCAAGGGGGGGTAGGCTGTATTAGAAATATAAATATAGGTGCTTCTGAAAATCTTTCAGTGGAATTGCACATCGATTCCGGAGATGCGCCCTTTAAATTTGGGGATATGGCAGTAAATGGCAAAAAGATTATCGACGCCCTTGCAAATGGATTTGTGTATAAATTTGGCATCGAATTCCCTACATCGGAAGAACGAATAGCGTACAGGATCGTCGAGGAACGATTGGTTGTCAACTGTGATTTCGTAGAATTGAAAAGTGATGGAGAGGACGTTAGAGAGAAGAAAAAAATGTGGGGGGATATTACTTTAAGTAGAGGTGCAGGGGGGGTCAGGGATAGCTTAAACGCGAAGGATATGCCTATAGAGGTGCGTGATGCTATCATTTCGTCACATTTTCCTAAAAAAGGATTTTCAGAAGAAAAATTGTCTCACAAGAAATTATTTCTTGCGAATTCCATAGTTCTTCCACGCCTATCTTTTATAGTAAATAAATTTTTCAAAGATGTTTCTATATACGACTTTGATCCAAAATTGTCAAAAGAATCTACGCCGCTTATCGGAAAAACCGAACTTGAACCAGATGGACGCAATTTGGCAATCGTTCTTAAAAATATTTTAGATGATGAAAAAAAATCGGAAAGTATGTTCACTTTGATAAAAGATATCTTGCCATTTATAGAAGGTCTCACAGTAGAACGATTGGCAGATAAATCCTTACTTACCGGTTTAAGAGAGGTCTACTCCGTAAAAAAATTCTTGCCTGCCTCGTTGATGTCCGATGGAACAATAAATATAACCGCTCTGATTATTGCGCTCTACTTTGAGGAAAAACCCGTAATCGCCATCGAAGAACCTGAAAAAGGTATCCATCCGCATCTTATCTCTAAAGTGGTGGATATGATGAAAGATGTTTCGGAACGCTTTGAAAAGCAGATCATAGTTACCACACACAATCCTGAGATGGTAAAATATGCAGGGATAGAGAATATCCTGCTTGTTAATCGCGATGGCAAAGGGTTCTCTCAGATCTCACGACCATCCGAAAAAGAAGAGGTGAAAATTTTCCTCGAAAATGATATGGGTATCGAGGAGCTTTATGTGCAGAATCTGTTAGAGTGGTAGACATGGATTATAAGCTACTATTCATCCTCATCGAAGGCGACGATGACAAACGCTTCTTCGAGAGTGTCGTGGAGCCGTTTATTCAAGAAAGATATTCCGCGATAAAGTTTGGGCAATACGCAAAAAAGGACAAGAAGTGGAAAGTAAAATTTATTAAATCGATCAAGTTAATGAAAGCAGATTATATCTGTGTTGGGGATATCGATGACTTTCCTTGCATAACTACCAAAAAAGAAAAACTAACAGATGATTTTGGTAAAAAAATAACAGTAGATAGAATAGTCATCGTGGTTAAAGAAATAGAGAGTTGGTATCTCGCCGGGCTGGATGAGACGGTATCCAAAAAGTTAGGCATCCGCAAAAAGATTAAAACTACTGATAACATCACCAAAGAACATTTCAATCAATTAATTCCAAAAAAGATGCCACGACCCGAGTTTATGCTAAAAATTCTGGAAAACTATGATGTAGAAGTAGCGGAAGGGAAGAACGGATCATTCGGATATTTCCTGAATAAATGGATGAACGATTGACAACAAAAACGTGTAACTGATAACCATGGATAAATACGAGAAGATAATCGGACTGGCAAAGCGAAGAGGTTTTCTCTGGAACTCCTTTGAACTATACGGCGGAACAGCAGGTTTTTACGATTACGCACCCCTTGGCGCGATGCTGAAGCGCAGGATCGAGGATATCTGGCGGAAGATGTACGTGATCGAGGAGGGATTCTACGAGATCGAGACCCCGACCATCGGGATTGCCGCGATCTTCGATGCGTCCGGGCACACCAGAGGATTCTCAGACCCGATGGTCGTCTGTTCTGGTTGCGATCACGCATTCCGTGCGGATCACCTGATCGAAGGCATCGTTGAAACTCCGGATGCACTGCCTGCATCAGAGATCAAGCGGCTGATCGACGAACACGGAATAAAATGCCCGCAATGTGGTGGTATCGGTACATTCGGAGACGTTTCCAGTTTTAATCTGATGTTTAAAACAACGATCGGACCCGGTACAGAGAGGGTTGGTTATCTCAGACCAGAGACTGCTCAGGGGATGTTTGTTGATTTTGAGCATCTGTTCAGGTTTTATCGGGAGAAGCTACCGTTCGGCGTCACACAGATCGGAAAAGCATATAGAAATGAGATTTCCCCGCGCCAGGGTGTGATTCGGCTCAGGGAATTTACGCAGGCGGAGGCAGAAATTTTCATCAACCCAACTGACAAGAATCATCCGAGATTCTCCATGATAGCGGATATGGTTCTCCGGTATTATCCTGCCGCCCATCAGTGCGTCTCACATCCCGCACACGAAGATGATGGCGGTATCATCGAACTGACAGCGAGGGACGCGGTGGATCGTGCAATCGTTGCGCACGAGTTTCTCGCTTACCACCTCGTGCTCACACACCGTTTCCTGGTGCGGGTTGGCATCGATCCTGCGCGCTTGCGATTCAGGCAGCACCAGCCAGACGAGATGGCGCACTATGCTGTCGATTGCTGGGATGCCGAGGTTCTGACCGATCGGTTCGGCTGGGTCGAGATCGTCGGGATCGCTGATCGTACCGACTACGATCTGTCAGCACACGCGGAGCACTCGAAGAAGGATCTTTCCGTTCTTATCGAGTACAACACCCCGAAACAAGTCGAGCGGGTCGTAGTGAAGCCGGATATGAGCGTAATAGGTCCGCTATATAAAGGAAATGCAGGAAAGGTTCGTGCAGCGCTCATTGGTTTGGGCGAAGAGGACCTCGGAGGCGACGAGATCAAAATAAAGATCGATGGCGAGATCATTCTGATCCAGCGGGACATGGTCGAATACGAGGCCGTAATCGAGGAGGTTCGCGGCGAGAGGGTCATTCCGCATGTGATCGAGCCGTCGTTTGGCATTGACAGGATCATCTATGCCGCGCTCGAACACTCGTTTTCAGAGGAACCTGTAGAATGCGAAACCCGAAACGTACTTCACCTTCCGGCAGAGGTTGCGCCTGTGCAGGTTGCGGTACTTCCGCTTCTCACGCGAGATGAATTGATCACACCTGCGCTTGCGATCACAGAGACGCTTCGGGAAAACGGGGTTTTCGTGAGTTACGACGATTCCGGTACTATCGGGCGTAGATACCGCAGAAACGATGAGATCGGGACGCCTTTTTCAGTAACAATCGATTACGATACTCTGGATTACGATACCGTGACGATCCGCGATCGTGATAGTATGGTGCAGATCCGGGTGCCTGTGGAGGAACTTGCAGATACGCTTCGTTCGATGATCAGGCACAGCTTTTCGGAGGATTCTACTCAGTCGTCTCAGTAAGTGAGATTCCAAGCACGCGTTCGAGTTTCTTGCGAACGCTATCCTCGGGTCTTAAGTCTTCGCGCTCCAACTTCTTGATGAGCGATGATTTCTCCCTTATCTCAAGTGCCAGTTCTTCCTGAGACATGCCGCGCGCCTCACGAGCGCGCCTGATCGCAAAGCCATAATCAGACAGCAGTTCGTCGGTCATCTGATCGAACATATCCGGGCGCCTCCGCGACTTGGTACGGAACGTGATGCCTGCCGGAACCTTACTCACCTTCCCGGATGGCGTTCTTCCGGTTCCGATACCAGAGGCAGTGGCTTTTGGCACCTGCTTGACCTCGTGCCCGTATTTTGCACAAGCGTCACAGACGTTTAACTCAGTGCCCTCGAGGATCACCCGATGCGCTTTTCCGCGAATGTTGCTTCCGCATATTTCGCATTGCATGAAATAGCGTATCGCCCCATCTTCCATAAAGGTTTATGTGTTGTCAGGATATTCAGTCTTATAATGGCTTTGGAAATGGACGCTGATGCGGATATGGATTCAACAGAGTTCTCCAAGTATGTTGTGGACCGCATGCAGCAACTCGAATTGAAAAATAACCTGCTCGAGAAGCAGTATCAGAAGGTTGAGACCGAAAAGCAGCTTGCTGAAGACCAGCGATTGAAGTACGAGCGTGAACTTAGAAAACTGCGAAGTGAACTGGATAAACTAAAAACAACACCACAGTTGGTAGGAACTCTCATAGACGTTCTTGACGAGGATAAATCGATTGTGCGGTCGAGCACAGGTCCTGAATTTATTGTGGGAATCTCTCAGTTCATCAAAGACGGCGAACTCAAACCCGGTGTGCAGGTTGCGCTTAATAAAGAACATCTATCGATCGTCTCGGTCATCCCCAGATCAGAAGACCCTTTAGTGCAGGCAATGGAGGTCATAGAATCTCCTGACATCGATTACGACCAGATTGGGGGTCTTGATAAGCAGATTGAGGTGCTCAGAGGTGCTGTGGAATTTGCACTCACCAAACCAGAGATATTCGAACGCATCGGCATAGATCCACCAAAAGGCGTTTTACTGTTCGGCCCACCAGGTACGGGAAAGACCCTTCTTGCAAAAGCGGTCGCCACCCGGACGGATGCCACATTTATCCGTGTGGTCGGTTCCGAACTCGTTCAGAAGTATATTGGTGAGGGCGCGCGTATGGTGCGCGACGTATTCGAGATGGCGCGGAAGAAAGCACCCGCGATCATATTCATCGACGAACTAGACTCGATTGGAGCGGTACGGCTCGACGATGCCAGTTCCGGAGGAAGAGAGGTCCAGCGCACGCTCATGCAACTCCTATCAGAGATGGACGGATTCAATTCGAGAGGTGACGTCTGTATCCTTGCAGCAACCAACCGTTGGGATATACTCGATCCCGCGCTGATCCGCGCAGGACGTTTCGACCGGCTGGTCTACGTGCCCATTCCGGATCGTGAAGCATGCGTCAATATCCTGCTCATCCATACGGACAAGATGCGACTTGCAGACGATATCGATTTTGATCGTATTGCGGCACTGGCAGATGGTGCAAATGGAGCTACGTTACGGGCGATCGCGATGGAAGCTGGTATGTGTGCGGTGCGCGAGGATGCGGATGCGGTACACCAGAAGGATTTCGAGGATGCGGTCAAGCACATAATGAACCCCGAGGGTATGGTAGAGCGGTATTCGGAAGGTATGTTTGCGTGAAGGCGCCGATAAAAATGGGATTGATTTTAAAAAAAGTATTGCATAGCGGAGGGGTATTTGTGCCAGAGGGTGCAGTAAATATATTCCTGAGCGTACCCAAAAGTTTCTTATCAGCGCCTTATGAACTGCAAGATGATGCAGTTGTTCTTGGGGAGGTATTAGGGGTTGAAGAGGTCGGGGGGGAGTTTGAAGCAGATGAAATGATCGGGAAAGGGATTGAGCTTGTATTGCGTCAAGGTTACCTCGGATCCGATGATTGGCTACATTTCTCAAGAAATTCTTGGCCACTTTTGCGAGATTATGGGATATTTCCAGATTATTTCCGGATTACAGTGATATTAAAAGAAATCAGAATTGCTGGGAAAACCATACCAATCTACCCGAAGAGGGATGTTATGGCATGAACGTCGATGGCAGGGGAATATTGGAGATCAAAAGAAGGAGAGAAGTTGCAAATTACTATTATGACAATTTTAGGAAACATTATGAAACCAAAAAGTTCTCAAAAGCATCCGAATTTCTCTGGGGGGCATTAAACGCATTGGTCTATGCCATAGGTCTGTTTTATGGCAGAAAGTTAACGACGCATAGGTCTGTTGTGGATTTTGCAAAGGAGCTGGCATCGGCATACAAAGATAAAGAGATGGGGGAGTTGATAAACGATGCAGAAACCATCCATGCGAATTTCTTTCATGATTTCATGGACGAATATAACTTTGAAAACTATAGACGAAAGACCGAAAAGCTCTTGAAAAGAGTGGTTGAGATTCTTGATCATGAAATGCAGACACAGTTTCAAGGACGATGAATGGGTGATCGATTGAGCGATATGGATGACCCTGTTGTACATCAGTATCTGGTAAAGATCATTGGGGCGGACGGCGTAGAGATCCTCGAGAAACTGCCTGAGGGAGAGATCGTCGATGAGGTCGTTGCAGAAGAGATCGAGATGGATATAAACGTGATAAGGAAGACGCTCTTTAAACTGCACGAGAATCGGCTTGCGGGATATCGGAGAGAGCGCAACCCGGATACCGGCTGGCTAACATACCACTGGACGCTCTATCCGGAGAACCTCAGTGACCGCATGGATCTCGAGTTTGAGCGGTTGCTTGACAATTTAAAGGTGCGGCTCGAATTCGAGGTGAATGGTGTATTTTACATCTGCAACCACAAATGCGCGCGGTTTCTATTTGATACCGCATCCGAGACCGATTTTATCTGTCCGGTCTGTGGAGATGAGCTGTTTTACCAGGATAATGAGGAACTGGTGGATAAATTATCTGAGAGAATCTCAGAGATGGAATATGCTGTTCGGAAGTGATTTTTACAGATGTCTGATTATGTGGAAGAGACTGGAAAGACGAGAGATCGGTACAATCGCCTTGCATTGCTGTACGATCTCGATGATGTGTTATGGCTCGGTTCAAAGCAGTATTCACGGAAAAAATTGATAAAAGCCACGAATCTTGGCGATTCCGGCATGGTGCTCGATCTGACAAGCGGTACCGGAAGGAACGCAGGGCTTCTCGCCAGATGGGTCAAGAACGGGACGGTTATCGGGATCGATATCTCCAGAAATGTGCTGAAAGTCAATCGATTGAGAAACAGTAAGTACGCGAATCTTCATCGTGTGCAGGGGATGGTCCAGTCGTTGCCTTTTAATGATGAAACGTTTGATGCGGTATTCTGCACCTGCGGTATGGACACCATCGACGGACCCGAGATTGCGGTATCTGAGGCACTGAGGGTTCTCAAAAGGAGTGGTACGATCAGTCTTCTCCACTTGAAGAATGACAAAGGTCCGGTCGACGTTTTTAACTTTTTAAGCCGTTTTTACGCATGGGTCTGGCGTGCCGAGGGCGCAGACCTGCTCCCATACATGCGACAGCAAGATGTCGGGATGCTGGTGTACAAGGATTTCCGGATCGCAGAGGCGATCATTGCGAAGAAGTTGTGAATAGTTTGTACATGATAAGTATAACCAGCAACAAGATCGCTGCTGCTATGCCGATGTAACCGGGCACCAGATCTGTAAAGAGCTTTAAGATCACGAGAATGAATGCGAGCGCGGCAACCACTTTCAGTACCGGATGGGATGATGTCTGCGACACTTCACAACCACCCAACGCGCTCTCTCCCGGAACTGCGAGACTTGGGTCTGCATCGATCTCCTGATGCGGTTCTGCGATTAGGTCGATGTTGAAACAGTCTGTATTCGCGCCATATCCTGCGGTCACAGCGATTCTTCCGTGCCGCTGCGTCTGGATATATACGACCGCATCCACGACGGTCTTACCGACCGCGGTAAAATCATTGTGCAGGAACCTGACACAATCTTCAATCTCGTTGCTGGCAGCCAGATTTATCTGTGTTGGCGCGCCATAATTGCTGATCTCAATCGGAAATTTAACTTCCTTGCCGCGGGGCAGTACCAACTCAACGTATTTGGTCTCGAATTCGATGGAATTGAATCGGGTTCGATTCAGGATAATCTGCTGAGATGCTTGTTTTGGCCGATCCATATTACTCGCGGAGGTCTGGTGGGAGCATGTTTGGGATACCGTCCTCGATTGGATAGTATTCATCGCATTTCCCGCAATATAACGTGCCCGTAATAATCTCATCAGTCTCTTCTGTCACGTCCAGTTTGAGGTCGCCCTTGCATATAGGGCAGGCAAGAATGTCCATCAGTTCCCGTTTCATTAGTAGTTCACCGAATCAAGATTGCGTCCACATTTATTAAATCTTTTCTGGTGCGGGAGGTTCTTATTTGCGGCAAGTTCTGATCGGCACTCACTGGGTTTCCTGATGCCTATGCGCTCTCCGCGTACTCTGCGGTACAACTTAAGATATAGTGGTTTCACTGAAATTTTCGATTGTGTCTGAGTAGTTACCTTTCAAAGATGTGGTGAAAAACACTATCATCCAGCTCAATTGATAGTAACTACTGTTTATATTTAAAATTAAACTGACGGCGCATAAGCACCGCCAGAATCACAATCCGATCACAATCCGATCTTCCTGGCAGCTGCCTGCGCGAGTACGAGTGCATCTACCGATGTGAGCTTGCCATCGCCGTTCATGTCACCCCACATTCGCCCGATGCCCTGTGAGTTTACCCAATAGCCTCGAGGCGTGTCTGCTTCTTCGTCCCAAAGATCAGGGACGCCGTCACCGTCGTTGTCGTTGGTATTGTATTCCCCCAGGTATGTGTCATCGCCTGGCGCCTCTTCGATTATGCGCTCGACGAAGGGGTAGAATCTCAGCACATCGTCGTCTGCAGTCCTGAAGTGGATGTTACCCATGATCCGTTCGGTGGTTCCGGCATCCAGATCGATGGTTTCATCGTTTTTTAGGATGATCTCAGCAGAGCTTGCGGTCACGACCTCCATGCACCCAAACTCATCGCCGGTACCGATCGTAAGCACATAATCATCGATCAGGAAGACGTACATGACCTGCACGATGTTGGATTCGATTCCTCTGAAGACTGCATCCACGTAGCACGAGAAGACCGGAATCTCGTCCTCGCCACCAATGTCTGAAGTGTAGGTGTATACGCGATCCTGCTGCGTACCACTGGTCAACACCACTTCGTTGTCGAGTTCCTTACCGTCTTTATAAAGCGAGAACCATACTCGGTCATGTTCGAGATCGATCTGATTGGCGGTGAGTGCGAATCCACCACCAAGGTCACATTCCTCTCCGGTTGCAAGCGTCTTCTTATCATCATCCTCGAACTCGACCAGCAATCTGCAGAGTTTGTTGGCATTGTTATCGATTGCCACATACCCATCTGCCATAAATCCTTCGATGAAGTAGCCGCAGTCGCCGTCAGGGTGGTCACTCTCGACAGTCAAGCCCAAATCTTCATGAAGTTCATATTCCTGATATGCCGGATGAGTTTCGTACACCACGGTGCCTTCATCGAGTACTCGATCAGACGGGAAGCTTGTTGCGGACATGTTGATCGTTAGCGTCTCTGTTGCTATGTCATCATCCAGCCCATACCAGAAACCAGCGAAGTTGCTGTAATCCCATACCTGATCTGCACCGGATGAGAGGTCGGCAGCATCCGGTTCCACAACGGTACCGCGAACCTCGTAGATGCCTGGTTCTGTGTACTCAATCATCGGACAGAACCGGATCGCAGAATCATTATCCGCAGTCCTGAAGTGCATGTTGCCCATGATCCGTTCCCCGGAACCCATATCGAGATCAAGGGTCTCCTCCTTGTTTATCAGATGGACTTCACTCTTGCTTGCAGTCACCACTTCCATAATGCCGTATGTGTTACTGGTCTTGATCTCCATGACCTCGTTATCGATCAGGAATACGTACATGACCTGCACGATGTTGGAGTCGGTTCCTCTGAATATAGCATCCACGTAACACGAGAAGACTGGAATATCGTCCTCGCCACCGATGTCAGAAGTGTAAGTATATACGCGATCCTGTTGAGTACTAGTGGTCGACACTATTTCATTGTCGAGCTCCTTGCCGTCTTTCTTTAGCGTGAACCAGACCTTGTCCCCCTCGAGATCGATCTGATTGGCGGTGAGTGCGAATCCACCACCAAGGTCCCATTCCTCTCCGGTTGCAAGCGTCTTCTTATCATCATCCTCGAACTCGACCCGTGGTGTACAGAGTTTACTGGCATTGTTATCGATTGCCACATACTCATCTGCCATCCAGCCCTCGATCCAGTATCCAGTGTCGCCACCATCATTATCACTTTCGACGGTCAGGTTTTCATTTTCATGGAGTTCATATTCACGGAACATCGGATGAGTAGTATACGCCAGAGCACCTTCGTCAATCGTCCGGTCATCGGTGAGTTTGTTCAACGCACCTGCCATAATCGCCAGATTCTCCATCTCCAGATCATCGTCCGGATCGTACCAGAAACCAGCGAAGTTGTATGCGTTCCATACCAGATCCTTATCCTGTGTGCCAGTAAGATTCACTACCTCGCCGCGGATCTCGACAGGTCCGTCTATAGTGTGCGGTGTAGGGGTTGGGGTTGGGGTTGGTTCCGGCTCAGGAGTTGGGCATTTACGTCCAATGTACGGATAGTACCGGTAATTATTCACCCCATCCCCATCCCTGTCATCGGCAACACGAATCCAAAGATCTCCTGCTATATCGATATCACCCCTATGAAGATCGATGTTTTCGCTGTTTATGAGCCGAACCGATTCGGGCGCAACCGTCTCCGCATTCATCATACCATCGCCCGTCTCGATGACCTTGATAGGATCGTCATCGATCAATATCGCGTGTTTGAACTGTGCGATATTGGCATCTGTGCCGCGAAAGATCGCGTCCACATACACGCTGAAGATCGGTACATCAGCCTCAGCCCCCACATCAGCCTGATATACGAAGGTGCTCGTTGTCGGAGCGTTCCATATCGCAACATCGTAAGCTCCGGGAAATCCGCTAATGCTCATACAGTCGCCAAACCAATCTCCGGTTTCATGCGGCCGGATAACCGACGATGTCACCTCCACATCGTTCTTGAAGAGTGCGAGCCGGACATCATTCGCATCAAGATCGATCCACGTCACAACAAGGGTGTATCCATCCCCGAGATCCCACTCATCGCCTGCTGCAAGCGGCTTACTGTCGCACTCATCCATCTCAAAGATGATTGGCGATATCACATACGGCTTGCCATTAATCGCCATGTAGCGCTCCCCAAACCATCCGATCGCGAAGTATTCGCCGATCTCGGGGTTTTTGTAGCATGACTCGACCCTGTATGCGGTATACACGAGATCGCCTGCCTCGATGGTATCCGGAACCGTAACGGTCGATGTGAGCGAGTCAGACATCAGGTCTCGAGCCACATCGTAATATAGTCCTGCAAAGTTCTGTCCGGTCCAGATGAACGGCGCGATCTGGGTTGCAGCGTCCACAACCTCGCCGCGGATCTCGACCACCTGTGTCGGTTCCGGAGCTGGTACCACAATTATTGGTTCCGGAGCTGGTACCACAATTATTGGTTCCGGAGCTGGTACTATAATTGTCGGTTCAGGGGTTGGTATTGGGACTGCTGTTGCTGTCACCACTGGTGTTGACGTTTCAATCCATCCCGGCAGGCAGGTGCCGTTACCGCCACCTCCACCGCCGCCCCAGGTCTCGTTTATCTCCGCGCCTGCTGGTATGCTGAATACCATAGCCGCGAGTGCGATCACTATAATTGTTCGTTTGTCCATATTTACACCTCCTCAGCGTGTCAAAGTCCAGATTCACTATATGTCGCCATCCTATAAAGTCTTACTCCTGCAGCAGCAATTCCCGTTGTGTCTATAAACGCATGCGGACGAAGGGTTGATTTTTCATACTTTCGTAAACATTTACGTACAATGTTGGGACACAAAAAGGATAATTCCAACTAATGTTTAGTAAATTTGGAACTCAAAAGAAGGTAGTTCGCATGAGTAAAACAGAAACAAAACTGTGGGAGCATCTGAACGCGACGCGCTATTCAGTCCCGTTCACTTAGGTTTTAAGAGAATAAAAGACGGCTCTCTGGTATCTTGAGTTACAGTGAGATGACATTAAATTGATACGTTGCCATATATATTGCGATGCCCACTAATCAATTCCGCGGTCAAGTGAGGGATAACGCACAGCATGTGCCCTACACTTT
>JAYELB010000062.1:0-5001 GCA_034717055.1 Methanobacteriota archaeon | reverse complement strand
GAATCCGCTGATGTTGTTGATCCGGACCTCGGTTTCCGGTATTATGGGGACTTTTTTCATTAACTATTTATTAGATAGCTCAAGTATATAAAGCTTGTGGTGATTCGAGGGCTGTAAATCTAAGGTAAATGGCGGCTCGGATTTGGAGGTATAATCTACAAATGAGGTTGGTTCCTACTGGCTTCTAAAACGTGAGTAGTTACGATGGAACCTCCATCGAGGTAAATTATTTACCAGAGAATCCCTGAGGTGGTATTACCATGTCTGGTGATAAAAGATGGAATATTGGACGACCCGGGTCTGGTCGATGCATTCGAAGATCAGGACAAGTTAACAACCCTCCTCCTAAGTATCAGAGCAAAAACGCATAGATTTTAGTCTTTAACACATGACGGTAGATGAAGAACTCTGGCCCTCGAGAAAAAGCGAGGGTGCCAACATCTCTACAATCGAGGATCTCGTCGGCGTTGATCTGGCGCTGGCGTACGAGATAAAGGACAAACGCGAGAAGATCGGAAGAGTTGAACTTGGGCTGGTGAGAATCCCAATCTTCTGGGAATGGATCGATCCGGCCACAGGGAAGGATACCAGTCAGATCAACTATTATATAAGCCGCCTGAATACGTTGATCGATATGCGAAACAGGGTCGATGCAACCCATGAGGAACTCGTGCGGCAGGCGATCCCGGATTTTCATATCATCAGGGACGATGATGTGATGATGAGCCGCACTACTGCAATCAAGCAGCGCGGACTCTATGACGAACTTATGTGGCGGATCAGAAGTTTGTCAATCGATGACGATTTTGTCAGGGAACTTATCCCGGACTTCGAAGATCGGCTCAACGGGATGTATGAGACCGAAGAAAACCGAAACTGGGCAACCGACCAGCAAAAAATCATTGGCATGCTCAGGGATAAATACCAGGACTGGCTCACCGAGGTTGGGATGACGTATCTGGAGTATCTGTCAGATGGTGGACTGGACACCCTTCTTGCCGGGGTGCCACTTGGTGATGCTACCAGTTGGGAGAAGTGGATTCACGATGTAGGGATATCCTACCTGGACCACCTCGGTGCCACCGGAACCGTAAAGCAGAACTATACCTGGCTGGTCGACCGCAAGATTCCGGCGATTGTGAGGCGATTCGAACGCCTGATTGATAAGGGGGCGAAGTTCGTGGGACGGATAGACGGGGAACCGATGGTGGACAGAAAGACGCGGGTCAGGCGGAGCATGTTGGATCACTGGGTCGATAATTTTTACAGGGAGATGCAGGAACTGCAGAGGGGTGCGAAGATCGAGCTTAAAATGGGTTTCGGCACTTCCGGAGCATTTGCCCACCCCGGGAAAAAGTCATGAGGCAGCATCGGTAGCATCACATCACTCGATGCCATACATATCCTTGAGTCCGTGCCCTGTTGCGATGCAGACGACCGTCTCCCGGTCCAACAGATCGCCGGTCTTCCTTGCTCCTGCAAAAGAAACAGCCCCGCTTGGCTCAACAAAGACGCCGTTTGATCCAAGTTCATCTCTCGCCCGGAGGATCTCCTTATCAGTCACTCTTATGCAGACGCCGCCCGATTCGCGGATCGCCTTTAATGCAAGCAAGCCATCGATCGGGGTACCACATGCGATTGCAGATGCAACGGTTCTTGGATTTTCGATCGGCACGATTATGTCAGTCTGTTCTTCCCATGCCCTCATGACTGGGTCGCATCTCTCTGCCTGAACGCCTACCATGAGCGGCAGCGCATCGGTAATTCCTGTAATCATCAGTTCTTTAAATGCTTTCCATACGCTCCAAATCAGGGTGCCGTTTCCTATAGGCGCAATCACAACGCCAGGAACGCGCCAGTACATCTGGTCAGCGATCTCGAACCCCACCGTCTTTGTGCCCTCGCACCGCCACGGGTAGTCGCCTGCCAGAACCGACTCCGGGTCCTCGCGGACCTGGTTCTCGGCAATATTCATAGCATCTGCGTAGTCGCCGCTTGTAAGCTCGATCAGAGCGCCATAAGCCTTCATCTGCGCGATCTTCGCCGGGGCAACGATTTCAGGGAGAATTATCTTGCATCTCAGTCTGGCAAACGCGGCGAATGCTGCAACAGAAGACCCCATATTCCCTGTTGATGCGATCACTACTCTCTTTCTCCCCCAGATGACCGCTTTTGTGATCTCGAGCGATGAGCCGCGGTCCTTAAACGAACCCGTGGGGTTGGCTGCCTCGTACTTCACAAGAAACTTCTTTGCTTGCGGCATCAGTCTTGTCAGGTCAACAAGAGGCGTACCACCCTCACCCATCGTCACAATCCTGGAGAGATCACCAACTGGCATGAATGGCCAGTATTTCCAGTGACCTGGGCACTCACGCATGAATTCATCTTTGCGGATTGTACGCTGTATCGATTTGTAGTCATACTCGGCGTCGAGTGCAGAATTGCACTTCGGACACCTCATGATCGGGTATTTCCGAATCTTCTCAGGGGAATACGAACTTTTGCATCCTATGCACCTGAAGAATTTTACATAGACCAGGGTCTCACATCCATTTCAGCATAGACCAGTTTTGACATCTGTGATACTCCTTGGCGAGAATGGTAGTTATATCTGGCTGACTTCCAAATATATTTTTTTATACGTAATCTTTTCCTGCGATATAATTTGGAAATGCGGTATTTCCTGAAAACTCCGCTTTGGGACAGGTGATGGACTGATATAGTCGTGTTTTATAGGGGGTGGTATCCGGAATATACTTGCATCACTTGAAAGAATTGATGGACAAAAAATCATTGCTAATCTCTATGGCACAGATCTAAAAAAATTATTTTATCTTCATCTTTCAAATAAGCATAAGACAGTCCAAAAGGTAACTACTCACCCCCCACCACGATCCTGTTCAGCAAAAGCAACCTTATCAGGTTGGGAAGTGCCATCATGGCATTGTTAATATCCGCAAACAGCCAGATAGCTTCAAGGCAGGCATCCGCATTCGGAAGGTCCACCACGCCGGAACCCACAATGACCCTCACCAGAAATATGAAATAATGTACAACAAGGGAAAACCTGATGGAACCAGAACTCAACAATATCAATGAATACTAATGAGTACTAATGAATGTCAAATTAGTAGATAACTTGTATCCCTCCAAATTAGGGGGTGAATGGGGGTATTATACACAGATTAACAACTTGTTGTTATGGATTTATGTAAATAATGTTTTAAATTATGTAATAAGTGTTAATTTAAATTTTAAAAGTATAATAAAATATTACTAAATTGGTGACAGATGATCGTTAGAAATCAAAGCAGACTATAACACAAGATGTAGGTAAATTGAATCCCGCATACCTCTTACCCTCCTTTTTGGAGTGGATACGATAACTTTATCTATGGGACAAATAGTTAAATGAGTACTAATGAAGGTCAAATTAGTAGATAAAGCGCGTGTGTAACTATGAGAATTCCAGAAAAACCACCCGATGATACGGAAATACATAAGTTGTTAGGACAGAGTGATAGTAAGTCTATCGAAGAGCTTAAACCATATATAGCTATTGTTAATTCAAAATATTTGCATTGGGACGAGATCCCAATGAGATTTAAGGGTGTTAAGTTTAATCTTAAACTGTTGTGGGGTTATTCCAAATTAATTAGAGAATTTAATAATAGAGTGATTAGACTGGAGGGCTTAACATTGTATTATGTTCAAACTCCGCTGATTGAGAAGGCGCTTCATGGCTTAGATATGCGAGTTGGGGGGAAAATTGACTTTGAATCTCGTATGCCATCAATTGACTTAAAAAAAAAATATTTAGTCAATTCATTGATGGAAGAAGCAATAGCTTCTAGCCAGTTGGAAGGTGCAGCTACAACAAGGGTAGTCGCGAAACAAATGTTGAGAGAAAATAGGAAACCTAAGACCCCTTCTGAACAAATGATACTGAACAACTACATTACGATGATGTACATTAAAGAAAATACGCAGCCAAACCAACCATTAACATTAGAACTTATTCTGGATATTCATAAAAAAATAACCAAAGATACTCTTGAAAAAAAGGAGTACGAAGGAGCTTTTAGAACGGATAATGAGGTTAAATTATATTCAAGAGATGAAGGTCAGCTTCTTTACGAGCCACCTGACCACAGTAGCATCAATCAACTTCTAACACAAGCTTGCGGTTTTGCCAATACTGAGCCCACTGAATTTTATCTTCATCCCATTGTTAAGGCAATAGTGCTTCATTATTTAATTGGATATATACATCCATTCAATGATGGAAACGGAAGAACTGCAAGAGCTTTATTCTATTGGTATTTAATTTCTCAAAGATATGATTGGTTGGAGTATGTTGCAGTATCCACTGCGATAAAAAATGCGCCAGTTAAATATACACGGGCATATATTCACTCCGAAACAGACAATAATGACATCACTTATTTTGTAAAATTCAACTTGAGACAACTCGATATTGCGTTAAAATCATTCGAAAAGTACCTTGAAAAAACAAGGTCGGTAAATAAGAAGATTTTTGAAACAATAAAAAACAATCCGGACCTAAACGTCCGCCAAGCAGACGTGATCATCACTCTGAATAAAACTGAGATGCCGACAACTGTGAGAGAAATGCAAGAACGATACAATATAACCTACCAAACCGCAAGAACAGACCTTTTGGGATTGTCCGAATTAGGTTATCTACGCAAGTACACGAGAGGGAAACAATTCATCTTTCTTTTAGATAAAGATAAATGTATAGAATAATGGGTATTTTATAAGCAAAGTTCCCAATCAACATCCCAAAAAAGCCGATTCTTTTAGTACTTTGAATTAAGCCACAATACTTAACAACTCCTCAGTTACGGGTATATACTCGGCACCGCCATAAACTGACGTTTTCTATAGACAGAACTATAGCACATATTTAGTATGCGGGTAACTACCTTTTAGTTTGAGATATAAATCTCAACTGGTGATCCGCATGATTAAGATTGA
>JAYELB010000061.1:0-5009 GCA_034717055.1 Methanobacteriota archaeon | reverse complement strand
TGATGCAGCCCATGTTAAAATTGGATATGTTGCGCCACTACAGTACAAAAACAATATTTTTTGGATATTCAAAAACGCTATCAGTAGAAATTATGAAAAAGGGATGGTGACCTGCGGAATGTCAGATACTCGAGAGTGTACTATAAATAAGGTACCACAAAGAAGTGATTTGTGGCACGGCTATCCATCACCCAAACCTGCTCCGCACCGCAGCAACGAGAACCGGCAGCGCTATGGTTGCATCCACATATACCGTGACCGCCTTCGCATCCTTATTGACCTTCCCCCACGATTTCGCTTCAGAAAGCGTTGCGCCGGAAAGCCCGCCTGATTCGGGGCGGTCGGTCGTCAACTGTATCGCATAGTCAAATCCCTTCGATGTCATGAGCGTTCCCTGCAGGATAAAATTCTTCGGAACGCCGCCTCCGATGAAGAGAGCACCTGACCGCTCGGAATCGAAGCAGATATCGAGAAACTCATGGACATCTGCAAAGACATCTACATTTAACCGGTTTGTCTGCCGGTATAGCCACGCATGTAGCCCTATCATCGAGTCCTGGATAGCAGGGCAGAATATGGGAACGTCGCACTCGTAAGCCGCTCTAAGAATCGAATTCGGATCATCTAATGACTTGCCAATCAGGGATAGCATCTCCCGAATCGAGATCTGATCGTCCATATCCTGAAAGACGCTGAGCAGATGCTCTTCTAAGCTTGCGAAGTGAAGTTCCGGAACGTACACATCGTATATCCGGTCAATCTGCTCGCGATAAAGCGCATCGTCGTCAGCGACATCGCTGCCCTTGTAATGCGAGAGTCCGAGCGATTCGATAGTATCGTGCACGAGGTTTGCGCCTGTCGAGACGAGGACATCGATGTGCCCGTCACGAATTAGACCCGACACGATATTTCGCATCCCGGCAGGCACCATCGCGCCAGCGAGTCCGAAGAACTTCGTTGTAGTACCGTCTTTGAGCATCTCTTCGTATATGTCACACGCCTGCGCGAGTCTTCCCGCGCCAAATCCACATCCTCCGAGTGCGTGGACCAGATCGTCCACACTCATCCCGGAATCGACCTCTGCATGTATGATTGGGCTTTCCAGTTGCATCACTTTCACATCATCCTGCCGCGGGGTTATTGGTTTCGGGTGTTGTAGCATCGCCCCCACCCGAAGACCGCGTAAATCTGGCGACCCTGACACAAACCTTTATACCACGGCGGTTAGAGTCGAAGGTGGTGATTGATATGGTCAAAATGCCACCAGAGGTACAGGAAGTTATAAACAATCAAAGTCCGATTCCGGTTGCCACCGCTGATCCTGACGGTAAGCCAAACGTGATCTTCGTCGGATTCTTAAGGATTATGGATGACGAGACGATCCAGATCGCAGACAACTTCTTTAACAAGACTGCGGCAAACATGGAAGCGAATCCGCAGGTCTCGGTCGTTGGTTATGACGGCAAGAAGTCGTTCCAGGTCAAGGGCAGAGTCGAGATTGCGACAGAGGGGCCGGTGTACGAGGATGCGAAAGCATGGGTTCATGCCAAGAGCAAGGCACTGCCGGCAAAAGCTGTGGTCGTCATGCATGTCGAAGAGGTGTACGACGCAATGTATGGGCCGGGTGCAGGAAAACGCATAGTATGATGGTGATCTGATTTGAGCGAAAAAGTACTGGGAATTGAAGATTTGCTCGGCGAGGAGGAGGAATTCGTAGAGGAACAGGAGGGATTGTACGACCTCGTAATCCCACCGGGTGTTCCGGTGTCCCTGATACATGAACTGATATTAGAGTTTGATCTCGAACCCCATGCCAAGACCTCCAGCGGATCGGTCGAAGAAGGCGAACTCTTCGATATGGCACTGGTCGTGCTCAGGGGCGACCTCGAGACCGTGCGGCGTGCAGAGAAATATCTCTTTGATGTGTTTGATGAGCGGATCGGTTGTTTCGGGGACTGATCCTCGATGATTTCTCTTGCATCACAGGCGATCGAGCAGGCATGTAGCAGTGGTGCCGACGAAGTCGAGGCGTACTGCATAACAGATCGGTCGGTTAGCATCAACACCAAACTTGAGAATATCGAGTATGCCAGAGAATCGTTTGCACGAGGGATCGGCATCCGCACCATCGTCGCGGGTGCTGTCGGGTTCTCGAGCACAAATCGCGAAGATAGCATCGAAGAGGCATCCCTACTTGCTGTGAGGTCAGCCCGGTCCTCCCAGCCGGACCCTGACTGGAGCAGCCTCCCGCATCAGGGCTCGTACCCCGCGGTTCATGGCGTCTTTGATCCGAAACTTGCAGAGATTAATCTTTCCGAGTGCGTCCGACTCGCTGCCGACCTGATTCGCGGCGTTACATCGGTAGGTGCGGTTCCAACGTCGGGCGGGCTTGCGGTCTCGACATGCACTGGCCACATCGCAAACACAAACGGCATCGAGCATACCGAAGAGGGGACATCGATTGCCACATCGATCGAGTGCATCGTAAAGGACGGGTCAAGCATATCCACTGCTTATGAGTTCGACATCTCAAGGAACCTTGACATCGATACGTACAAGATCGGGGTGCGTGCAGGCGAACTTGCGAAACAATCATTGCACGGCAGGAAAATAGAGACTACGAGGACTGCGGTGCTGTTCTGCCCGCTTGCGGTCGCTGACATCCTTGAATACACTTTTATACCATCCCTGAGTGCCGATAACGTGCAGAAAGGCAGGTCGATGCTCTCGCAGATCGGGGCGGAGGTTGCGGCAGGCGAACTTACGATATGTGACGACGGACTGCGCAATGGCGGGATCGGAACAGCGCAAACCGACGACGAGGGCACGCCCTCCCAAAAGACCGCCATAATCGAAGACGGCATCCTCAAAAACCATCTACATGACGCATACACGGCAGGGAAGGCAGGCATTGCTAGCACAGGAAACGCTATACGCGCAGGATACGGCACAACGCCATCTATCGATGTGCGCAATCTTGTGATTGAGTATCCTCAAAGCGATATAGTCGCAGAGACGCAGAATGGGGTGCTCGTCCATTCGGTGATCGGAGCACATACGGCAAACCCGTATTCAGGGGATTTCTCGATAGAAGCCAGAAATTCTTTCCTGGTAGAGAACGGAGAGTTAAAACAACCGATAAAATCGCTTATGATCGCCGGAAACATCTTTGATATGCTAAAAAATATTGATGGTGCCGGCGCAGATCCCCGTGCTGTCGGAGGGGTAGTTGTTCCGACGCTGCGCGTTCCTGATATGCAAGTCATCGGGTAAACTTGCGGAAAAGGTCGATAGGATGAACATACCCGGTCGAGTTGTGGTAAATCAGTGTCGGCTATAGGGGGGATTGGTTAAATCCATGGTAGCAACTCACCTTTTGGAAGTAAGGATGCCGATAACAAAAAAACCGTTTATTTCTATCTATTTTTCAACCTATGGTTATTTTTCAATCGATTCTTATGCTGCTGATTTTTATTAGCTCATTAAAGAAATATAACATTAAAAATTAAATTTTGTAGTTGCTAGCTACCGCTTCCTAAACGTGAGTGGTTACAATCCATGTAATCCACGTTAATCTGTGGCTAAAAAAACTTTTAGCAGTAACAGATTACATAGACGAACACTGATCACAGGTCGTTTATACTGTTGGATCAGTTTAGAGACCTGCATGATATTGGGCCGGTACGATATGGCCGCCTGTTGTTATGTTTTCACCACAGAGACCGCGGAGAGCATAGAGTTATCCATTCTCTACGCCCTCTGCGTGATGTCAACGGATTTGCTAACGCAATTTCGCGGTTAAATTCCCTGCCGTGACTCAATTAATCCCAAAATAAAAAATAGGGATTAGTGAATATATTCGATGATCGGTCCCTTGTGACCTCTGCCAATCACTGGTATAGGTTCTATCTGTTTTATTTCACCCTCTACCGAACGGATCGGGACGCGCTGTTGATTTGCCTGCCCGAGTATCTGTGCCGATTTGACGCCGGTCATGATAGCCATCACACGCACGCCGCCTTCATACTCTTCCTCGACCCTTGCGCCCCATATCACATTTGCATGTGAGCCCAATTCATAGGTGAGTGAACTTGCGATCTCCTCTGCTTCCTTAAGTGTGAGGTCAGGTCCGCCTGTTATGTGTACGAGGCAGCCGGTAGCTCCCCTGTAATCCACATCCAACAGCGGGTGGTTCATTGCCGCGCGGACCACATCGCTTGACTTGTCCCGCGTCTTTGATTCGCCAAAGAGCATTACTGCAACCCCACCGCAGTTCATAACCGTCCTCATGTCAGCATAATCGAGGTTTATCAGCGAGTCTTTTGTAATCGTATCGGATATTCCCTTGACGGTCTCGGAGATCAACTGGTCCATCACCGAAAACGCTTGTTTCATCGGGAGATTCGGCACATAGTTGAGCAGACGGTTGTTATCGAGTGCGATCACAGTGTGCGCTGCGTCACTTAACTCTTGAATCCCTGCCTCTGCCTTGATAGCGCGGGCACGTTCCACATGGAACGGCGTGGACACCATTCCAACAACGATTGCGCCACATTCCCTTGCGATATCAGCGACCACCGGTGCGACTCCTGTGCCTGTGCCGCCACCCATACCAGCAGTGACAAAGACCAGATCAGAGTCTGCAAGAACCTCGCTCAGCGTTCCGCGCGCAAGTTCGGCAGCCCGTCTACCGACGTCAGGATCTCCTCCCGCGCCAAGACCCCGCGTGATCGATTTTCCTACCAAAATCTTCTTATCAGCCCTGCATCGATCCAGATCCTGCTTATCGGTATTGATTGCGATGATATCCACGCCATCGATGCCGATATCATGCATTCTGGTCGATGTATTATTTCCTGCACCACCGCAACCGACGATCAGGATGCGTGGCGTTCCTATCAGCTCCGCATCAGCAAAGTCTTCGCCCTTATTGTCGAATTGCCGATACAGGTCTTCCTTCTCAGTGTAGCCTAGTGCGTTGTTTACAATTGTTTGCATTTCCGTCCCCT
>JAYELB010000060.1:0-5018 GCA_034717055.1 Methanobacteriota archaeon | reverse complement strand
ACTGGATGATGGATCTTTAAAAGAGATAAAATCGGTGGCGTTCTTAATCAAAAATGTTATATATAATTAAGTGTAATTAGATAAATACGATCATGTTAGTGTCCCACTTTCATAGCAAACTCAACCAGTAGTATACGTTTCGAACATCGCCTACGAGATTATCTGCCAGATAGTGTTGACCATAATTTCCAGATTTTTATCGACCCATGACTGGCGATTCTTCTTTATTCACTGCCCAACGATCTCCATGAGGTTTTCGACGTGATTATTATTGTCAGGGATATGTATTCTTCTTGTTGTCAATTCTGCGAAGAGTGTTACTTTGCCAGCAGTCCTGAGAATGAATTTAGTAGTATTACTATCTTTGTTCCTTGATAACAGCTCATTAGCGATTGACAGCAACCCTTTTTGAGTGGTGCCCATTCTCCATTCGAGCCTTGCAGAATTACGATCTATTCTGTGCTTTTTCACTGAGTTCTTCAACGTAGAAATTATCCCGTTTATCTCTTTTTTGATCCTCATTCGCTCCTCTTTTGGATATTGCTCTTTCCACAGATAGTACATCGATGTTTTGACAAAACGATTCGTACACTGCTGGATTCTGTAGCCGTAATCCTCCAAATGTTGTTGTAAGTTAGCATCTCCGTCGCAAATAGCGTATATTCCGTCAGAAATGTTGTAATTTCCCCTGATACAGGATAAAACGTCTGACCAACTCTTGACCGCGCCCAGGTATAGTAGAAACTCTTCTCCAGTTTCTAAATCGAGCCCCAACGCGCCTTTGATGCTGGGGCGACCACCCGATCTTCTTTTTGACTTGGTGTCATCTATGATTATGGCATCGATCGTTTGACTGTCGTATTGCGAATAAATCGGATTTCTTATTGGCAGTGTCTTAGTTTCATAGAATATTTTCTTTAACTTGGAAGAACTCACTTTAACCCCCTGTAAGATGTTAATCGGAAAAGATGTCTCCGAAAACGAGACTATTGTGCACAGATATTTCCATGAAGGATAGTGTATGGGATCAAGTGTATTTTTATCTCAGTTGTGTAAATAAGGCACTATGAACATTTTTCCCCGCTTCATCGAGCGTTCTCTTTGCATGGAAGTCAAATTCAAAATGGGGTGTTTTGATATGCATTTTTTTGCTTCCCTTTCTTATTTCCACGTGTTGTGCCAGATCGTCCTGCAAACTGTCGAGATACTTCATTGCCGCCTGCCCGCAGATGTCTTGGGCAAGAATCTCCCGTTCGAGATCTCCTATCTATCGACTGCGTCATCGTCGATGTCAATTTCGAATCTTTTTATTATTTTCTGGTAACGTCGGATTGTCTTACGCAACCACAACTGCCATAATGGAGCACTATCGATCTGAAAAATCGTTTACACCGATAATCTGTGTCCATCTACGTTAATCTGTGGCTGATATTATTTTAGCCACAGATTAACACCGGTTTCACTGATTACACCCATATAACCATACCCGTATTTTCCGGGTTGGCGCCATGTTTTCAACCGACCAGAACAAATTAAAAAGTCTCTCAATTTCGAGGGTCATTTTTCGCCTATGCATATGCAATTGAACTGGCGAGGTTTTTATTAAGACTTGCTACGAAGTATCAGAGAATGAATACTGTGCCCTAGTAAAAACTGGTCCCAAAAATTTAGAAGTATAAGTGATTTCACTGGAATTTTCGGTTGTACTGCTTGTGACTGATAGGCTCTCTGGTTGAGCACCCGGCTGCGATTCCGTACTTTCTGCTTGAAAACCAGCTCAGCGGACATGAGACCTGTATCAGCGGCAACTTTAGAGTGACCGGCATCTTTATCTCTGGTAGGACTATGAAAAGTATTATCGTAAAGTGAAATGCCTATGGTAGTGGAGCAATGTGGAATTGTGCCATCTACCGCGGTATAATTAAAAGATAGGAGGTGCTATAGATGGTGCAATGTGAATACACGGAAACCTGTCCATTCTTCAAAGAAGGGATGGTAGATAGGCCTGCAATAGCAAATATGATGAGGAAAAAGTACTGTGCTAGGAACCAGTCCGCATGCGCGAGGTATATGATTATAAAGACCGTCGGAGAAGACCGGGTTCCAGTGGATTTGGTCCCGAATGATGTGGATGTGGCCCGAAATATCATCGCGGAAGGGTGATCGGAAGAGTGCTGTCGTGGACGCGGGCGCGTGATCAATATGATAATTTGCGCCGCGACGTACTATACATTCCCGGAAAGTACCACATTCGAACCACCAACTATGGAAATTAGAGGCCACAAAATACCAGAATGGTAGGTTATGCACCCGCCATTCTTGTTCCGCATTTCGGACATCCTGATTGAGGCACGGCACACCCGGCTGGTGTGGCTGTGTGTATCTGCAGTTCGGACACCTGCATGACTGAACAGGGCCAAGATGCTGTCTTCCGCCGCCTCTACCCACGCCGCCGCCTCTTCCTGAACCCATCTGCATTATTTCTTCACCTCCTCAAGTCTTTTCTTGATCTGTTCCAGTTGCTCTCGAAGCATCGCTGCCTGAGACTCGAGCATTGTGAGTTCCTGCTCTTCAGTCCATGCTGGTGGCGCATAGACTGGCGGTGCATAACTTGGCACCGCTGCAGGTGCCGGCGGTGCATACGGCGTAGTCGGCATAGCCCACCACCATCGTGGCAACCACGGAAACCTTCTACATCTGCCCCAGTAGTATGGGCTGTCGATACCTTCTCCGTACAATCCATTCATCGTTTTTATCTCGGTTGTGCAAATAAGACACTATGAACGTTTTTCCCCGCTTCATCGAGCGTTCTTTGCATGAAAGGCAAATTCAAAATGGGGTGTATTGATACGCACTTTTTTGCTCCCCTTCCTTATTTCCACGTGTTGTGCCAGATCGTCCTGCAAACTGTTGAGATATCTCCTTGCCGCCTGCCCGCAGATGTCTTGGGCAAGAATCTCCCGTTCGAGATCTTCTATGCTATCGACTGCGTCATCGTCGATGTCAATTTCGAGGGTCATTTTTCGCCTATACATATGCAATTGAACTGGTGCGGTTTTTATCAAGACTTGCTACTAATCATCAGAGAATGAATACTGCGCCCTAGTAAAAACTGGTCCCGATATAGTAGGCTGTCCAAAAATCAGGAGAGTCGGAAAAAGTAGTTGACAAGCAGCCCGAAAGCTGCTCATCATCCCGTAGCACACTTAGCAGCACACCAGCGGATACGCATCCGCACCATGGAGCAGATGCATGAATATCTGCCTGCCATCGTTTGTCGTTATCCCATCGCAGAGACCATCGCAGTCAGCAGCCCAGAGATCCTGGAGTGGATACGCATCCGCACCATGAAGTAGATACATGAATATCTGCCTCCCGTCGTTTGTCGTGATCCCTTCCAGTCCATCCACATCACCAGGGATGCCTGCAATCACGCTCACGTTCCCGTCGTTGTGAGTGGTTGAGATTCTAACCCCAAGAGGATCACACAATGTGGCCGTCTCGAAATATAGCTCACTCACCCCAGCTTCCTCGGCAATCGCCTGAAAGGTGATTGTTGTTACTATACCTGGGTCGGTCACTCCAGTACCCGTATAGGGCCATATCATTTCACCATAATCCACCGTACCCAGGGTATTGTTTATCCCCTTTCCGTAGGTATCATCAGTGGTAAATCCATCGAAGAAGTCTCCCGAGGCAAGCGAAGTTGCATTCACGAGTGTGTTGTCAAAGCTGAGAATATAGTCAACGCCTGCCGTCACATTTCCTTCCGGGTCAACATAGATATCAATAGTAAAGTTATCCCCCTTTGAAACAGTCTGGGATGTGGGCATAACACTTATCTGCGCGGCTGATGCTGCCAGTACAGCGCCGCAGATCAGGACAAGCATCGATATCATGCAGATTGTCATCCTTTCTTTTTGTTTCATTTTCTTAAAACCCTCCTCCAAAATAAAAGAAAAACAAGGAGACCTCGATCGTCCCCCCATTCAACTCATCCTACCATGCCACGTGTCTCCAGTTCGCACCTATGATCACGGCATCGAGAATGTTTATCTCGCAGTCGTTGTTCAGATCTGCTCCGTCCGCACCATCCTCTGCCTGGGCGTCACTCCAGTAATTGCCCTCACAGTCATCGCATCCGCAGTAATCCGGAAGAGTTTCCGGATAATCATCCGGATATGGGTTGCATGGCTCGCACTCTGCTCGCCAGTTCTTACCTACCCACACCGCATCAAGGATGTTTACCTCGCCATCACCGTTCGCATCGCCTGCGATGAACACATCGAGTGTGATGTTGGTGTTGTTGGTGAGTTCAGGGTATCCATCGTCCATTACATCCAGCCGGACATCGAATGGCACGTAGTTTCCACCATCTTCGGGATTCTCCGGGTTGTATGGGACACCGAGCGGATCCCACTGCCATGACTCATACTTATGCTCCTTACATGTGCAGTTGTTCTCATCCGGCAGACCCTCTGAGGTTCCGTACTGACCGTCACCAAACGCCCATCTGATGTAGCTGATGTTGCCACCATCGCCTGGGTAGTCAGGGTCATACGAGCATGAGCACAGGATTGCAGTGCTCTGGTACTTCTGAGCAACGTTGTTTATCCGGTGCTTTGTTACGCCGATCGGGACTGGCGGAGTGTTTACGGTTATCTCAACATCGCCATCCATTATCTCAACGCCCATTGCATTTCCATCCGGATCGCTGATTACCACGCGATCTATGTGCAGCGTTGTGGTTGCACCGCGTGGTCCGATCGCGATGAAGTGGATGTTTGTGACGTTGTCTTCCACGGTCATGCCACCATCGATCTTCCTTGTCTCAGCATAAGCGATCTCGCCATGTGGCTGGTCTATCTCGTTGACAACGACGATCGTATCATGAGTACCTCCAAGGAACGGGCCTTTTGTCTGGGTCTCTGCCCTGACCACACTTGTATCGTACGTCAGGTAGTACTGAACAGCATAGACCTCCATGCCCTTTGGGTTGATGTGCATCTTCACATCGA
>JAYELB010000059.1:0-5040 GCA_034717055.1 Methanobacteriota archaeon | reverse complement strand
AAGCGCGCAAAATTTGCACTTCTTCGAGTTACCCTCTAATTTGGAGGGGATACCTTCGGAGGATATTTTATGAACAAATGAACATGATCTGAATTCACAGCCATATCGATGATCTCAATGCCAAGATCCTTACAAGTCTTACGAATGATACTATCCAGCGCAAGCACGATCGTCTTCTCGACCAAAATCTTCCCGCGGTACTTCGGCAAGAATACCACATGGTTAGTCAGAATTGAAACCGTGTGTCGATCATGACGGAGTTCCTTATACTCCATGGCAACGCGTTAGAACTCAGCCTATATACAACATCCCAAAAGCAAGGTGAAAGTGAACACATCAAGATGTATCACCATAAAATGTTATCGCATTGCATTACCAGCCCACGAAAACACCTGCCACACCCCTCGATACTGCTTGCCTGATCGGAGGGCGCGACGGATGATTTATCTTCACAGCCCCGCAATTGCGCTCTCTGTCCAGATCGTGAGCCTGCCTGCGTGTGTGCCAGGTGCGAGCATTTCAGTATTCAACCGATCGCACATCATGACATCCACGCCAGAGAGGTTGCGCGCACCCTTCTCGATGCCGCTGTAATCAGATGTCACAATCAAGATGCTCTTTGGCTTCTTGTATTTCCTGCCACGAAGCTTCCCTCTGCCGGCCCGGATATGCTTCCCGGTCTTGGCACGGAGTACATCCTGCCAGAGGTTGATCGCCTGCAAAACCTCGCAGACGTCCTTGGTCTTTGCCAGACTCCCAAACGCATCCTCAAGAACGATCGGAAGACCGAGATCTGCCTCGAACTTGTGCCCCCTGCCAGCAACCAGGTCCGGGTTGGTTGTGGCTGCAATCGCGGACCTGATCGCGAGCCTTCGCTCCTTGTGGTTGATCTTCTCGCTCCAGTCCTTCTCTGCCTTTGGTGGGTGCGCTTTTCTGCCACCCATTGCCTGCGGAACCCGCGCAGCACGGTTTGAGTTTACAAGTCGTGGGATCTGCGCTATCCCCCTGCCCGATCCAAGCGAGCGCGCCGAGGTTCTCATGCCCGCGTACGCTGTTACGCCATATGGCTGCCTGCGATTTGCCTGCGCGGCAATGACTGCTTTTTTGATAAGGTCCGGGCGGTATGCCTCGGAAAATACATCCGGAAGATCGATTTCACGTAAAACGTCTCCAGACAAACTTAGAACATTAGTTTTCATATAAATCACCCCTGATGCGACTCTGTGCTGACATAATTGATTGCAGGAGCGTCCAATGGTGGCTTGCCGCGTATGGGCGGCCTCATCCGGATCAATCGCTTCGACGGACCAGGAACGCTTCCACGAATCATCACGTATCCGTTTTTGACGATGCCGTAGTTTATGAATCCACCATCCGGAGTCACTTCAGTCCCGTCAGATCCTATCTTTAAGATTCGCTTGTTAAATTCGGTGCGCTGGTAGTACCCGGTCTGCCCCATCAGCGGCACAGTTCTCCGCACATAATGAGGGGTCCACGGACCAAGGTTTCCGATGTGACGCCTCTTTCCGGTGCGGCTATGCTTACCCTTCTGCAGCTGCACACCCCATCGTTTCACAGGCCCCCGTGTCCCTTTTCCAGTAGTTATCGCGGCAACATCCGCAAACGCGCCTTCAGCAAAGAGGTCTGCCATCTGATACTCCTTCCCGAGAATCGATCTACCGTACTCGAACTGCGCGGCAACATCCCCACCAGCAATCAGTGTCTCCATTACATCAGGCGTCTTCTTTGGAATCCCTGAAACGAGGTGTGGCATGGTCCGGACGACCGCGCGGATCTCATGCACAGTACCTTTCTCAAGAGCGCGTTCAATGTTATCATTATCATGGTCTGCCCATACTTCTGTAATCAATTTCATCCCATAGTAGCCGTGGTCTGTGTAGGCGCGCAGCGCAACAGCGCGCATGGCAGGAGTCTCAATGATTGTCACAGGCACCGATATCTCAATACCCGCTGTAATACTGGTCGGACGGTCGTCGATCATCAGCACATGGGTCATCCCTGCCTTGTACCCTGCGAAATCCTGTATTTTTGGCTTATCTCCATCGGTCCGCCATGATCGTATTCGTGCGATCGGCTTCTTTGCTTTTTTTCTCGGGCTGAATGCAAGTGACCCTCGTCTTGGTCTGTGTATCGTTGGCATTTTTCAAATCCTCTTTCCAGAAGCATCGTTGTATACAGTATTAATGTTAACGTTCAAAAGTACGTTTTTCGGATTAGCCTGGTGCAATGGTTGTGGAAAAATCATAAATCCGGATGGTATCACGCAACTTATCAGCCCCACGTCGTCGATAGGATTATGTATGATAAACATCTCATAACCATGGTGCAAAGTGCTTATACGCTTCAGACATCCGATATCCGTGGAGGTCTCAGTATCATCGACTCCAAAAAAACATCAGACTCACATAAAAGCGCAACCAATGGCGATAAAAAATTGCAATCACCATATCTTGTTATAGGCAGCGGCAACATCGGGTCCGCGGTTGCCAGAGAACTCGTGAACCGAGATAGGACGGTTGTATTGATCGACAAGGATACTGCGAAGGTTGAGACATTAAAGGAGCAGGAGTTTGAAGCCATCGTAGGCGATCTCAACGACCCGGGTCTGCTCGATCCGATCGATATCAAGAGCGTTGAAGTGGCACTGATCCTGAGTTCCGACGTTTCTGCAAACGAAAACGCAATCGCCACTATAAAGCAAGCATCAGAGGGCATTCAGGTGATTGCACGTGCACCAAACAGCATTGCAAGGACCAAACTTATGGAGGCTGGGGCGGACAGCGTGATCATGCCGCCAAGGGTCGTTTCCGATGCCACGCTGAGGATACTCGACCGCGTGGAATCTGCCAGACATGCCTCAAACGTCCTTAATATCCTGCGTTCGATTGGTAATGGGAAACTTGCCATCGTGGTACACGACAATCCGGATCCGGATGCCATGTCCAGTGCTGTTGCCCTAAAAACGATTGCTGCGAGCGTTGATATCGAATCCGAGATGCTGTATCGGGGCGAGATCGGTCACCAGGAGAACAAGGCGTTCATAAATCTGCTCCAGATCGATATGGGCAAACTCGATGGACAGAATGCACGTTCTCTTGAAGATTTCAAGAAGATTGCGCTTATCGATTGTTCGATGCCAGGGGAGAATAACCTGCTCCCGAAGAATTCTGATGTTGCTATCATCATAGACCACCATCCTGCAGAGATGAAGGAGATACACGCGGAGTATATAGATATACGCCCGAATGCCGGAGCTACAGCAACGATCATGACTAAATATCTCCAGGAACTTGATATTCCGATCAGCAAAGATCTTGCGACCGCTCTCTTGTATGGCATCCGAACCGACACACTTGGATTCAAACGGAATGCCAATCCAATCGACCTGACTGCAGCTGCACTTTTGTACCCTCTCGCGGACCATGACACCCTGGACAGAATCGAAACTCCAGCTATCTCCACAGAAACGCTGGACGTGTTTGGGGAGGCGATAATGAACCGGAAGATCAAGGGCAGTTACCTGATCACCAATGTCGGGACCCTCAGGGATCGTGACGCGCTTGCACAGGCTGCCGACTATCTGCTGAACCTTGAAGGGGTCACGACTGTTCTTGTGTACGGAATCGGCGAAGACCAGATATATCTCTCTGCAAGAAGCAACGATATCCGGATGAATCTTGGCAAGTCGATGCAGGACGCGTTTGGAGGGACGGGTTCGGCAGGAGGGCACGCAACAATGGCGGGTGCCCAGATCCCGCTTGGGGTCTTCAGCGACACAAAGGATAGGCAGGCACTGATGAAGATCTCGGAAGAAGTGGTGATGAAACGGTTCTTTGCAGCGATTGGCGTTGAGAATGGGGATGAATGAATGGCAAAATATGAAAGACCTAGCATAATCAAAAATAAAAAAATAGAATCGCTCAAATGTCCTCAAGCGATTCGATACCGATCTTCCTGACGTTTGGCTTCCATATCTTGTCTGGCATCCAGTCAGGCTTATTCTTTGGAGCGTTGACCTGTTCCCTCCACCCCTCAAAGACATGTACTTTTTTCGTGCCGCGTTCACGTAACATTATCCGTGTAGGCTTGTCTTTGGTACTATCAACCCGATTCGCAACCTTGAGCGCTGCCTGCCGAGGCTGCTTTCCAGAAAAGACACCATGTTCACCGCCATCATCATCCCGCAGTACAAAATTCCTTGTTTTCTCCATAACATACACCTCGCGCTATGCTTAAGTCATGCGCAGATAATACTGATTACTTATAGGATATTAATGTAACGCCTATGATGCCCCTTCCCGCTGGCGGTATCATCGATGGATCGGTCTTGGCGAGGTCCATTAATGCGAATACCTCAAAAGTGGCATCGGCAGAAATCGCTTGACGATTTCAATTATATGACGATCTACGGAAGTGAGATGCAATGACAAGTATCATGGAAATTTACCAGTTACTCCCGAAACTGAACTGCAAGGAGTGCGAGAAGCCTACATGTATGGCCTTCGCAAGTTCGCTTCTGTCAGGCGAATCCGAGATCACTGATTGCCCCCCACTATACGAGAGCGGGTACGAGAGCCAATTGCAGGAGCTGCAATTACTGCTTGCGCCAGTGAGCGGAGCTACTGAGACCGGTCTGGTCATCCATGAGGAGCTGTGCTTCGGGTGCGGGAACTGCGTTGTTGCCTGTCCCGTAAACGTTGCCAACGATCCTCACGGCGCGGCTCTCGGGCTTGCACCATCCAACGACAAGGTGATCCTCGAAGTGGCAGGCGGCATCGTCACTGCCAAGAATGTCGGGGAATGCAGGCGGTTCGGGCAGAACAAGATCCTGTGTGATGTATGTATAGTAACCTGCCCATCAAAAGCGATCGAGTTTGTGTAAGGGAACTTTTCACCAAACTTTCACAAAAGGTAACTACTCAGGTGCCTAAAACCACAAGGGGACTTCACTATGCAGGAACTACTCGGGACGTGGAAGCACTGTAACCAAACCGGAAATTTAACCGCAGAGGAACGCGG
>JAYELB010000058.1:0-5094 GCA_034717055.1 Methanobacteriota archaeon | reverse complement strand
CAGTTAAAATACCAAGTCTTAGATATATACATTTTACATTTTCAATTTTTACGCGCATAACGTAGGACTAAAAGTTAAATGAGTGTGATCAAGGGTGTATGGTGGATGACTGAGCGGGAATTGCTGTAATAATAGCTTTCATAGAGCGCGGTGAAAGTGAAATGCATGGTTGTGCCCTTGTGTGCATCAACACCCATGATCTTACAGGCAGCATCCCAGAGCCATGTTTCAATGGTCTTTATATCAAGCTCATTCCCGGGCATTCACACCTCTTCTTGACCGGCATGATACCAATCATCTGCCACCATACTACACCCCCCTCCATATCATCCGGAATTCTGAAGCGCCATCCTCCCTGCAAGCACACACCCACCGCCGCGGTTTCCCCCAATCGGGTTCTTTGGCACGCCAAGCGAGTTCATGCACCGCGCCATCACGGCAGCACCTCTGGCAAGACCATCGTCCACGAAGACGACCTGACTCTCAGGATCATCGAAGAAGTTCATCTTCACAATCCGCTCGAGTATCAGTGCTGGCTTGTTTCCGGTGATGCCGGCTCTCCCTGTGATTCCGATGGCAGTCTCTTTCGTTACGACCCCAGCGTCAATCGCGGTCTGCACGAGCCGCTCTACCGAGATCGCAGCGATCGGATCCATCATGGCTGCGACCATCTTGATTCCATCGTGCTCATATACCTTCTTCCCGATCTCGGAAAGTGCAGGCCTGTCGCTTCCATCCTTGCCAACGTCGCACCCGATCAGAACTACACCGATCGTCTTTGCTGCTGTCGCGTCCACCGGGACGCTGCCGTATCGATCCCTACCCTCGGGGACGACCTCGATTGCGATGTGTTCGTGCACCTCTTCCGCGTACTTTTCTGCCTGCTTTGCCTTCTTGCCACTTGCGGATATCTTCTCCTTGAAGATGTCAAGAGCAGTCCCGGTCCCGGGGTCCACCAGTCCGGTTCCCTGCACGATTGCATCCGGTATTGCACCGGCAAGCCCGCAGAAGTTTCCGATCGTTTTTGCATACGGAGTCTCATTGTTCGTGATCCTGCCATCGAGCGTCGTTCCGAAATCGAGCGATAGGCACGGGTTTCTGAAGTCAACGTCCGCCCATTTTGCGCCTTCCTTGATGCCTGCTGTCGCAAGCTCGCCCTCCATCTCGTTTGCGACGATCTCGACTCCGGTTGCCCCGGTCGGCGGCAGCACGCCTGCGACCGCGCCAAGGAACGCAACTTTCTCGATCAAGCTGTGTTTCTTGAACTGCTCAGGGACCGTATCAATCCCCATCGCCGGAGTCATGTGCTTTGGCGACACTCCCGCTTTCAAGCAGCCATCAGCCAGTGCAAGGACGAAATTTCCAACCTCCTCCGGCGATGCGAATCCCGCGACAACGCCTGTTGACCGCACCACAAAGTGAAGGTTCGTATCGATATCGAGGTTCGCCTCATTGAGGCAGTCTATGATCGTCTCGGAAACCAGTTCGGATACCGACTCGCGGGTAAACGCGACTCCTGTAAGGGTCCTTCCGAAGATATCTTCTCCTGCCTTTGGTGGGCGCACGTCTCGTGTCATCCGCACGGTCTTGTTCACGTGCTGCGCCATGCCGGTACTCATGTTGGTTGCTGTAAGTATACACTTGGTTGTGGTATTCCCAACCTCAACTGATGCTGCGATGTAATAATCCTCAAGCTCCTTCTTGTAAATCGCCATCGGGTCGGGTTTGATGCGTACCACGTCTATCGGCTCACTCTTCGCGATCCTTGGTTTTGGACCGAACATCTTCTTGATGAGACTCATAGGCGCTATTTTCTGTTAGAAGTTCTTAAAGTTAGAGTTGAGTTGGAGGTGGTGATGGGTGCGTGAAAATCAAGGGCACCGTTTTCAACGCTGAAAAACTTTAAATTTGTCCACACAACCTTCTTGATCATGATTATCTGAAATATGCTCGAGTAACGTGTGGTAAACAAATAACCTTCAATCTGTGTAATCTGTGTAAATCAGTGGCTGATAAGGGGTTTTAGCCTAGGGTGATGAAAAGATATGTGTACCCCAGACTGAATCGGTCACATTTTTGTTCCATTTTAGTACTGGCGCGAAAGTATATTCCCAAGTAGATTGGACCGGTTGCTACTGGTTTTTCTTGCACCGTGGAAGAATTGGACTGATATGTGGGGGGTTCATAATCGGACTAATGAAACCGCTACACTAAACTGATCCCATTTTTGTTTCGTTGGTAACCACTCAGACATGTTGATTGGTCGCCCGATTGTGATTCTGCACTTTCTGGCAAGAACAACAACCGCGGAGGGCGCAGAGGAACGCAGAGTATTTGATCGTTTATTTCCCCTCTGCGTCACTCTGCGTACTCTTCGGTTAAATTCCCGGTTTGGTTACAGTACTCCCCTCATTCGGGGTAGTTCCTGCACAGTGAAATCCTTTGATAGTGGTTTTAGGTACCTGAGTAGTTACAAATTGGATATGTTGCGCCACTACAGTACAAAAACAATATTTTTTGGATATTCAAAAACGCTATCAGTAGAAATTATGAAAAAGGGATGGTGACCTGCGGAATGTCAGTTATCTGCATCAAAAAGGTTGGATAGGCCTTCCCGAGTGAGTCTGTTTCCCCGTCCGATAGGCGAACTCCCGCATCCAGCGCAGAAACCAAGCAATCGATGAAGCAACAACACATCACACAATTTCCATCCGCACCATGGTGAAGACCGGTCCCCGGATATCAATCTTCTTGTTGCCGGACGTGATCCACCGGTTTGCATGAGGCTTTATCTCGATATTGATCTCTGACGGCACCTTAACACCCTTTGCCCGGACCTCGCACCCCGTACCGCATCGTGCCGCGTTCTCGATCTCGCATGCTGCTTCTGCTGCAAACGCATCGATGAACCTGAAACCGGCAGAGATGCCTTCTGCAAATACGGAGTCCCATTTCGCTATACGCGGCACCCCGAGAACATTGCCATCGTGAACCATGACTTCGTTCATCGCTGCGGGACCGCAGAGTTTCGTCTTCTCTTCGGGTTCGACAACCGTCACCCGAAGATGATGCCCGAACATCTCGCCTTCCCACGCCAGATACTCGCATGGGCTAGGATCGCTTCCATGTTCTTCAGCGACGCGTGCGATGGCGCGGCTGATCGCAAGTCCAGTATCGGTATCGGGGGACTCTCTGGCACCTATCGATGCTGCGAGTTCGTGATCGGTCATCGAGAGTTGATCGAACTGCGGATACGAGAGCGATCTGACATCGCTAGCCCCATAGAGGATCATTGCGAGCCGCTCCACGCCAAGACCGAGGTTCATCACAGGATATGGGATCTCGTACGCAGAAAGTGCGATCGGGGAGTACATGCCAAAAGTCGCAATCTCAATCCAGCCGTCCGCATACTTCGTATCCGAATCTTGCAGGGCAGGGTGGTACGCATAGACCTCGATCTGGGTATCAGGCACATAGTACTTGCTCCGTTTCTCATCTGGCTGGAACCTGAATTTCTTGAACCCGAATTGGGATAACAGAGCCTTGGATACTGCTTTTCCGTAATCAACAGTTACATCTTCACCCATTGCAACGCACGAGGCTGAATGGTACGTCATCAATCTGGAAGCGTCCTCTGACTGCTCTCTTCTGAAGCACCGGTCTATGGAGAAGAGATTCAGCGGAAGATCCTGTTTACCGATGAGTGCTGATAGTGTGATGAACCAGCCGGAAGTCATGTGACTGCGAAGCGTCTTTCTTGTTGGTTCCGGAACCAGTTCCCGAAACTCAGGAAAGACCTGATCGATCATTACCGCAACCTTCGGATCATCAATCTTAAGTTCCCTTGCGAGCACCGGGATTAAGTCATCGCCCTCAATCACCCCTTTCTTGTACGAGTGAAGCACCTGCTTGACCGTTGTCGCGTCGTCTTCGCTTACGTTCCTGCCGATGATCTCACCGATCTTTGCGATCCGTTCATCAGATAGCCCAATATCCGGGCGCGGCAGCCCTGCGAGATAGAAACATCGATCCAGAACCGCTTGCGCCTCGGATCCGAACTGGCGGTATACCTCCCGATCCTCGACTATGAGCGGGTTCATCGCCTCGGAAAATCCCATCCTGAGATATGCATCTCTGAGATTGTGTACCGTCTCAAAGATCGGGTGTGGCTTTCCGTAATCGAATTTAAGGTGCGGATATTCCTGATTGATCCCTGGAACCGGGATTATCTCCTTACCACGGTTCCATGTCCCTTCAAAGTCCTGCGCTGCTGATTTTCTGATTGCGTCCGGATCGAACTTCATTATGCTGTACTTATCCCCAATCACAGTTAAACGATTTGCCGAGATGGTTAAGGTGGGGGAAGAAGAGGGTGCAGAGCACGGATGCCACCCGCGCGACCTACTAACCACCATTCCCTCGGATGCTACTAAAATGGGCTCGCTGCGATTCGAACGCAGGATCCCCGCCGTGTGAAGGCGATGTCATAACCGACTAGACCACGAGCCCATGACCTGGGTTGTCTGGAAATGGATTTGTAGAGATATAAGTATTGCTGTTGGTGGGGTGGTGTCAAGTTACTATGGTGCTTTGGTTCTGGTTTAGTTCCAGACCAATTCTATCCCATATTTTTTCTTACAGTTCACACTACGTTTGTTTAAAATACTTTCGACTTTTTGTATGGCCTTATATGCTGTAGTAGATTTTATAGTTATTTTTTGAAATATTTTTCACTTTTCTTTGTTAATTCCACTAATAACTATGGAGATATATCAAATATTATGTCATTTGATTTGCATTTCGGACAGTGTACACTTTCAATAAACTCTCTTGTACCATCAGCTGACATTCCGCACGTATCTGTTAATTCCATATCATTTTTACTGATAGCGGTTTTAGCTATCTAAAAAATATTATTCTTATACTGCAACTCAGGTTCCACAGGCACAGCTCAAACCACAAACATGTTAACCCACCCCACCTATTTAACCAGTAATATCCTGTGAGGGGATGATCAACTGCGTGAGATAACAACTACATCACTTACACACCTTGGACTTGTTGCTGGAATATTTGACGAACTTGATATTGCGG
>JAYELB010000057.1:0-5105 GCA_034717055.1 Methanobacteriota archaeon | reverse complement strand
AGATAAATTCATACTCGCCAGCTGATGCAAATCCAGTCTGAGGAAAGGCTAGCCACCACCTCTGAACAACCCCACACCCATCCGAGGTAACAGGCTGATGTGAAGCTGGGGGGTGGGATAGTAGGCCTCAACGAATGGTGCTGGTTATGAGCCCCGAAAGTTCGATAATCATGGGGGGGTCATAGCAACCTCGGGGCCATTACCCCAAATACGAGGTGCGCTATGAGTCCTACTTAACATCGAGTGAATCACTGGGTTTTTAGACCGTGTCCGCGTGACCGGGCTTAGCAATGCTCGTGATAACGCCAATGCTTGCTGCGCCGATATTTCGCATTACGCGATGCTTCCCACATTACTGTCGATCGGACATTCCGCATGTGTTTTTGCAAAAAGATCTATTTTTTTGTAAATAGTGAATAGTGGCTATTGCTTGTGATTTTGTGTTTTTGAAGATAATCGATTTATTAAAATACATATTTTTTACATAAACATGTAAAGCGTCCACTGTTGAAATTAGGTAGGTTGTGCCACCACAGTATAAAAATAATATTTTTCAGATATTTAAAACCGATATCAGTAGAAATTATGGAAAATGAATGGCGACCTGTGGAATGTGAGGTTGATCTAAAAATATGCTTCGGAACCGTGGTTACTATCACTGTGGCTGAGGGTGAGGTGCGATAAAAAAGAGAGAAGAGGTTCAGTTGAACCTTCTTCCGATTCTGCCCACCGCGAGGATGCTCAATAATCCAATGAGTATTGCCGTTCCGATAGGTGAGACCGCTGGAACTGCGGCTGCTGGAGGTTGGGTAAAAGCAGCAGCATCCCAATCGCTCACTACCCCACCACAACTGGTGGCTGTGGCGGTAAACGTAATAGCCCGGGTATCGGCTGCATTCTCAGGAGCGGTGACCGTCACTATATTGTTGCCATCGATGTCCACAGTCCAGTCATCACCCGGATCTGTTGCAGACCATGTCACCATACCGGGATCTATTCCGGTGAGATAGTCATCCAGATCAAATGTCTCGAATGGAGCTGTTTGATACGGAATATCACCAACTAGTGGAGCCGGGTCGACCGTGAAGGTTGCATCATCGCTGTCGATCACGCCACCACTGACATTATAGGCGGTGAATGCAATGGTTTCGTTTCCAGTCCAGCCAACCGGATAAGTGATGGTTACGTTGTTAGCATCATCGATTGCCACAACCAGATCGGTATTTCCGCTGTAACCGTAATGATCTACCGTGCTTGAGTATGCGACATAGTCGTCCAGATCGAATATGTCAAAGATTTCTCCGGCAGGTACGCACTGGTCTGGTATACCTCCAAACTCCGGTTGGAGTTTTCCACCACCCAGCTCGTAGATGGTGTACGAACTATATCCTGAAATCCAGATGTGTCTGTTGGGTCCGAACCCCATCCCTTCAACAACAGGACCAGCTGAGTAGGTAAACGTGTTGTAGGGTGTACCGGGAGGATCTATAACATCGCCTGAATCGTTGAGTCGGTATTGGATGATCTTGTCCGACGTCATGTCCGAAATAAACAGCGAATCGTTGATTATCTCCATTCCGTCGTGGTGGTCTCCCGCGAGATTTGGATGCGTGAATTGATAGATCCACGCTGATTCATCCCATCTGTACAGAGCGCGGCTGGCAGTGCCAACCCACCAATCGCCTGTTTTTGGATTCCGTGCCAGCGTTTGGGCTCCGGCAGGAGCAGGGGTGGATACCACGCATGTTTCATTGGTCCAATCAAAGTCCCAGTGGAAGATGCCGCCGCCCTTCACAGTGCCCCATCCTGACACGCCACCGTGTGCATTATCTGCTGCGCCGTAATAGATGCCGGTATCATTCACGTAGAATGCATTGTCATGTCCGGAAGCATAAGTGCCCATGGGGTGAGAGTTTACCAGCGTGAACGTTCTCGGAGCTATCGGACCCGTGTTGTTGGGATTGTCAGGGTGCAGGTTAGGATCTCCAGCAGTCTCTACTCTGTAGACATAAGCTGTATGCGCACCCCCACAAGAGGGACCGCCTGTGAAGAACAGGTATTCTTCGCCCGGATTGCCGAGATCTCCATTGACATCCACATAGCCATTCACACCGGTCGTATATTCCACGCCCGGATTCCAATTTGCGTATACAAAATAGTCATCCGCAGCTTGTGCATACGCTGGCAATACCACCATAAGTATGGTGATTGCCAGTATTGTGTCTATTGTTTTTCTATTCATTTATTGATCTCCTTTCAGTTTATTTGTGAACTTTTATTCTCTTCCAGTCGAATAATAGATCAGTTGAACCTTCTTCTAATTCTGCCCACAGCAAGGAGGCTTAATGAAACGATGAGTAGCATCGTTCCGACCGATGTCATAGAGGGGACTGGTGTTGATGTGGGTCCTGATATGAAACCTGCGCTACCAATATCCATGTCATCCAGGCCGTCACTTCCGGTATCGTACAATCCATTTGCATCCACGTCCACAACTATATCGTAATCACCAGCTATGGAATTAGTCCAGATCGGTGCCCCTATTGGGATGCTTCCGGTTCCATCTGTAATTACAGTTAGTGCAGTGCCTGTGACTCGAGAAGGTATGAGCATACCATCAGTCCAAGTTGTGTCTGCGACGACATATATACTATAGGTGGTGTTTGGTGTGAACCCGCTACCCATCGCATAGACCGTCTCACCAGCCGTAAAGTTGTCACATCGTATCCCTGTTGAATTTGCGGACTCAAATGTCAGTACTATTGTTATCCTACCGCCAATTTCGTATAACTTAGAACCACTGGTAATCCAGAGATGGTCAAATGGCTCAAAACCCATACCCTCGACATCTTGCCCGCAGGTATAGCTGTAACGATATGTTTCATTCCAACCGTCGTAAGGCCCAATACTTGTATTTCTCCACTGCCCGATATAGTCCGAGGTCATATCAGATATCCAGAGATAACCACCAGCGAACTCCATTCCATCATGGTGGCCACCGGAGTAACTTGGATATGTAAATTCAGTCTTCCATGCAGTATCAACGTCGGCATCAAAACTGTGGACAGTCCGTCCTCGGCTGCAGCTATACCAGATGTTGTTAGCGACATCGTAAGCAAAGGTCTCATCCCCGTTGCCTGGGATGGGGTTTCCATCCTTATCAGTCACTCTTCCCAGGTATGCCCCAAAGCTGCCATTGGTATTCTTGACCCATTTTTCAATCGCAGAATACGTCCCGTAGTAGATGTAACTCCCATCCACATAAAACTCACTCTGGTGAGATTTCGACCAACCACAGTCGGCTGCAAAGTTATGAGTCCCAATCAGGGTAAAATTCCTCGGAGCCATCTGACCTGGATCGATGGGGTTGAGTGGGTGTTCGTTTGGATCGGATCCCGGTGGAATGGTAACTTGATAAATGTAGCAGACTCCGCCATTATCAACGTATAATATACCGGTAGTGTTATTTATACTGCACCCATCAACGGCATATCCGGATACGGGATGCTCGCCATACACGAAATAGTCATCGGTTGAGCACGTTATTGCCGTATCTTTTACCCCTGTGGTGTTGACGTTCCCGGAATCATCGACCGTTCTTGTTCCGATCTCATAAGTTGTTACCGGACTTAAGCCAGCCGCGTCGTATGTATGGTCTGGTGCGTAGACATTAGCTTTAAACACCCCGTCAACATAAACCTCGGTGTGATTGAAGTCAGGATCAGATGGATTGGTCCAGCCCCATAGTAGCCATGTCGTTCCTTTATCCATTTCATCCAGGTTGGAAACGCTTGATGGTGGCGTTATGTCTCCTGATGGTACGTTAATTACCACGTCGATGCCAGTCATATCTCCAGCGAGGGTAACTGCCACCTCTCCGCAGTGTGTTGCATTCCATGCCGCAACTATCACGGTGTCTCCATCATCTCCGTCTATTGTCACCGAATACCCGCCGCTATCGGGCCCTGCACCTGTCGTGTCTGATAGGAAATAGCCGCTTGTTGTATCATTCACGCTGAAACTTGTGCCTGTGGGTACCTGTGTTACACCATCCGACATATATACAGTTCCTGTGATACCATGTGGTATCGGTATCGCTTGTGTGCACACTGGCGAAATCACTAGGATAATAGCGATCGCCAGTATTGCATTTGTTCTTCTTCTATTCATTTATGTACCTCATTTTATTTTATTTGTTAAAACACTGAAGCCGTGTGGTAACCGTTACATTTTGTGTTATTTATTTTAAGTCTCATGCCACCACTCACAATTATCATTAGCCCACACCCAGTATCCTCGCCCTGGTTCTAACTCTGTAAAGCTCTCTGATTCGGTTGCATGCTCCCATCCCCAACCGGCATAGTGGGTGCATTTCTAGAATAATTCAGAGGTGGTGTTGTACCTGTAGATCGATGTCAGGCTGTTCTCTGGAGTTACGTTCAATGGATCGCCCACTAGTGATTCGTTTCCTAACTCTGCTTCGGATGTTGAGTACCACCCAATGCAGTTCCAATCAGCATCTAAGGGTACGTCCAGACCAGATGGTGCGATTCCGGTGAATGTCAGATCGCAATCGTTCTCAGCCCACACCCAGTATCCCCGCCCAGGTTCCAACTCTGTAAAGCTCTCTGATTCGGTCGCAGGAGCCCAGCCCCAACCAGTATAGTGGGTGCATTTCTCGAATAATTCGGAGGTGGTGTTGTACCTGTAGATTGATGTCAGGCTGTTCTCCGGAGTTACGCTCAATGGATCGCCAACCAGCGATTCGTTTCCAAGCTCCCATATGTCGAGGTTCAGGGGTGCTGAGATCAGGTTCCAGCCTGAATCGAGGCTGATTGTCAATTGGATCGTTGTGCCTGCTGCCGGCAGTGTTGTGGCGGTATCGTTCATCCATGTCTGGTTGATGTTGCCAGCGGTGTCAACGGTGCGGGTGCTGATGGTGTAGCTGGTTTCGGAGGCGAGGTTGGTTGCGTTGAAGTGCTCGGCTGGGGTGATTGTCCGGAAGACGCCGTCGAGGTAGATCTCGGTGTGGTTGAAGTCGGGGTCGGGTGGATTCGTCCATGTCCAGTTGAGCCATGCGGGAGACGCAGTAGGGTTGAGGTTGG
>JAYELB010000056.1:0-5130 GCA_034717055.1 Methanobacteriota archaeon | reverse complement strand
CGATCCTGGAACTGGATCCAAGCATCGGGACGTTCGAGGTTAAATCGACATCCGGAGACACGCATCTTGGCGGGGACGACTTCGATCAGGATATTGTGGACCATATCGTTGCTGAATTCAAAAAACAGGAAGGACTCGACCTTTCCAAGGATAAGTCAGTGATGCAGCGGCTCACCGATGCTGCCGAGAAGGCAAAGGTCGAACTATCCACGGTGGTTACAACCGACATCAACCTGCCATTTATCACGGTCGGTCCGGACGGGCAGCCAAAGCATCTGGAGATGATACTCACACGTGCAAAGTTCGATGAACTGACCGCGGATCTCGTGAACCGGACAGTGGGACCGATGGAGGACGCGATCAAGAGCGCGGGACTCTCGAAAGAGAAGATCGACCGCGTGCTCCTTGTAGGAGGCGCAACCAGGACGCCGGCAGTCATTGCTGCTGTCGAGCGGGTCACAGGAAAGAAGCCGTACAAGAACATCAATCCTGATGAGGCGGTTGCAACAGGTGCTGCAATCCAGGGCGGGGTGCTTTCGGGCGATGTGAAGAAAGATGTGCTACTGCTGGACGTGACGCCGCTTACACTCGGCATCGAGACGCTTGGCGGGGTTGCAACGCCCTTGATCGAGAGGAACACCACTATACCGACAAAGAAGAGCCAGATATTCTCCACAGCATCTGCCAGTCAGCCATCTGTCGAGATCCACGTCCTGCAAGGGGAGCGCGGCATCGCATCGGCAAACGAGACGATGGGGCGATTTATGCTCGACGGCATCCCTCCTGCGCCCAGGGGAGTTCCGCAGATCGAGGTTACATTCGATATTGATGCAAACGGCATCCTTAATGTGACTGCGAAGGATCTTGGCACTGGAAAGGAGCAGTCGATCACGATTAAGAAGCCGGGAGGACTATCTGATGAAGAGATCAAGCGGATGGTCAGGGACGCAGAGGACCACGCTGAAGAGGACAAGAACGTGAAAGAGGCGGTCGAAGCGAAGAATACGGCTGAAGCTCACGTAACCTCGGCAGAGAAGACCCTCGAAGAGGCAGGCGATCTTGTAACACCGGAACAGCGAGAAACGGTAGAGAAGGGTATAGAGGAGCTGAAAGCTGCGATCGAGAGCGATGATACCGAGGCGATGAAGAAGAAGACCGAGGAACTGACAGAAGCGATCTACCCGGTCGCAGCCGCAATGTACCAGAAAGGTGCGGAGGCTGCACAGGCGGCTCCCGAAGGCGGAGCAGGAGCCACAGGAGCAGGCGAGGAAGACGTGGTTGACGCAGATTACGAAGCAGTGGATGACGATAAATGAGATTCCCGCAAAACATCAGTTTCTCATCCATATCGGTCATCGATGACCCGTTTAAATGGGCTTGCGGCCTCGAAGAGATCGGCTTTGGCGGCTGGGAGGTTGTGTATGAGGGAACACAGGCTCTCGATATCCAGAACCTTGCACGGATGCGGGAGGTCTGTGAGACGACAGACCTTGCGATAACGATCCATCTGCCGTTTTCAGACCTGAATCTTGCCAGCCTGAACTATCCAATCTGGGACGAGGTACTTCGGCAGTTAACGTCGTGCATCCGGGTTGCTTCGGAGTTTTCAGACCTGATGGTCGTGCATCCGGGCTATCTCTCGCCGCTCGGGATGCAGATGCCGGATCTGGCGTGGCAGCAGAACGTCGCAGGGTTGCAGCAACTCTGCGACTTTGCTGGTGACCTAGGTGTCAGACTCGCTGTCGAGAACATGCCGAGGATGGATTTGATCTTCGGAAAAGGGGCGGACGAGATGGCTGGCATGATCGAACTTGTGGACCGGAAGAATCTCGGTATGACGCTTGATGTCGGACATGCGCACACGAATGGTGTGTTGTCCGAGTTTCTCGGGATGAAAGAGATAGTTCATGTCCATATCCATGATAATAATGGCAGGAGGGACGAGCATCTGCCTATCGGAGAGGGTACGATTGCGTGGGCGGACGTGATGGGTGAACTGTATAAACGGCATCGCGGGTGCAGGTTTGTGATCGAGGCGCGTAATCTTGTGGAGGGGAGGGCGAGTCTTGCGTACTTGCTGGGGTTGGGGTGAAAGATTGTGGGACTACCAGAATGGACAATTGGGCAGGATGTCAACTGGCGGAAGTATGAGGGATTGGGGGAACATTTAATGCTATAAAAATTTGGAGGTTATAAGATGACTGTGACGAAATCATTACATGTTGTTTTTGACGGCGTGATGTTGAAACCGGAAGAGCAGGTAGATCTGGAGCCCAATGCGCATTATCTTGTAACCATCGAGCGTAAAGAAGCAATTGGCAAGCAAAATGTCTGGGATGTACTTAGCAAGTACGTCGGAACGGTTGAAGGGCCGGAAGATTGGTCAGAAGAGCATGACCATTACCTGTACGGCGTTCCCAAGCGGAAGAAAGAACACAAGTAATATGAATGCGAATCGCTTTTTTCTTGATACTGCTTATGTGCTGGCATTACTCAACCCGAAGTATCCTTATAACAAGCAGGCTAAAGTTTTTCTACCCACAATAAGTGATGCTCGCGAAGTGTGGGTGACAGAAGCAGTGTTGGTGGAGGTGGGCAACGCGTTGGCACGTTCGAACCATTCCGCTGCTATCGATTTTATCGATGGTTGTTACAACACTCCTAATATTAAGGTGGTTTCAGTAGATCCTGCACTAGTACATCATGCAATAGAGCTATATCAAAGTCGAGAGGATAAAGAATGGGGATTAACTGATTGTATTTTATTCATTGTGATGCAGGATCGTGGGCTGTGGGAGGCGTTGACGACAGACGAGCACTTTCAACAGGCCGGCTTCCGGGCGATGTTACGAGAAGATATGCAAAACTACTGACTATCAAAAGGAACAAGAGTTGATTATTATGATTAAACGCTGTTTCGTAATCATGCCTTTCTCGGAAACGACGGAGAAACACACTGCATCATACTGGGATAACTTCTTTTCTAAGTTCGTGAAGCTTTCGATTGAAAAGCTTGGTTACTCCTGTAGCCGATCTAAGGCACAGCCATCAAACATCATCAAGGACATTCTTAAAGAGCTCGTAGATGCTGATTTGGTTTTAGCAGTCCTGACGAACTTCAACACGAACGTTTGGTACGAGTTGGGAACCCGACACGCTTTACGAAGGGGACGATTATGATAATCGAGGTGGGGCATGAACTACCTTTCGATATAAGCCAGTACGGGGTCATCAAGTACGAAGACACGATTTTGGGTGCATCCGACTTTGAGGATAAGTTACAAAGCTTTATTCAGAAAATTGAGATTGGCAAACCTGCGGACAGTCCCGCTATGGAATTCCTTGGATCTCATACTCGCAATGATTACCAACAACGCATAGAAGACATGGAAATTCACTATCGTAGCAAGCTCGACAAAATTGTGCAGTTGCTACAAAAATTACAAGAGGATCATGAAATTACTGAACCATCTAAAAAAAAGAATCCAAAACTATTCAAAAGAAAAGTCTTATGGGTTGATGATTCCCAGTCCAACAACGAGGCAATAATCGATCTTTATCGCCAACAGGGAGTGGAATTCGATATCGCACTTAACACATCACAGACTTTGGATTACTTGTCTAATGAAGAATATACTCTTGTCATTTCTGACATTGGAAGAGTTTTAGAGCCGGACGCAGGTGTGCGGATGATTCGCGAGATAAAACGCCATTTGGGGAGTCCCCCACCCATCTTAATATTCTCCAGCCGTCAAGCAATCGGGGCATTCGGGAAAAATGCAAAGGATGAAGGAGCTTAGTTGATCACATCATCCACCAGGAATTTAGTTGTAAAGATGACAGAGGTGCTAAATTTATGATAAAAATATTTGTGGCGGTTGGGGATGTCAGCACCATAACAGCATGATGTGTTTGGTTCACCTTGCTCAACCGAATTGCAACTCCCGTCGCAACCCTCCATACTTACAAAAATTCATACAGACAATTGTTAAAATCCTCCTACCACATCCCCATGACCCCTAAATCCCAAAAATGGATGCAACTCCCGCGCAACATCGCGATCGGGCACGGCATCATAGCCGACACAGCCAGTCTATGCACCGAACTCAAACTGGGCAAGCGCGCCATTGTCGTAACCGGTAGAAAGACGCGAGAGATCGCTGGCGAGTCCGTATCAGACATCCTCGCAAGCGACGGATTCGCAACAGACATCGCAATCGTCACGAACGCTGATCAGGAGAACATAGACAGCACAGTAACCGCGGCAGAGAACGCCTCCTTCCTCGTTGGAGTCGGCGGCGGCACAGTGATCGATGTCGCAAAACTATCATCGACGATGCTTGACATCCCGTTCCTGAGTGTGCCGACAGCAGCAGCGCACGACGGCATCGCATCGATGCGTGCATCAATCGCCCGCGATGGCGACACCGTCTCGGTTCCGGCACAGGCGCCCTTGGGGATCATCGCGGACACAGAGATCATTGCCCATGCTCCGCATCGTTTCCTTGCATCGGGATGTGGCGATATCGTCTCGAACTACACAGCAGTTCTCGACTGGGAGCTTGCGCACCGGCTCAGAAACGCTCCATACAGTGAGTATGCTGCCACACTGTCCCGGATGACTGCGCAGATCGTGATGGACCGGGCAGAGACGATCAAACCGGAACTGGAGGAATCTGCGAGGCTTGTTATTAAGGCGCTTGTCTCAAGCGGCGTTGCAATGAGTATTGCCGGCTCATCCATGCCAGCATCCGGATCAGAGCACAAGTTCAGCCACGCACTGGACAAAATCGCGCCAGAGCCAGCCCTACACGGCGAGCAGTGTGGCGTCGGCACAATCATGATGATGTACCTGCACGGCGGCAACTGGCAGCAGATCAGGGCTGCGCTGCGAACAGTCGGTGCGCCAACGACCGCTCTGGAACTCGGGATTCCTGGCCAGTGCATCATCGACGCGCTGGTTCATGCATCAGAGATCCGTCCCGAGCGATATACGATTCTCGGGGCAGGGCTTACCCGGGACGCAGCAATGAACGTGGCGAAGATCACAGGAGTTACCTGCGTGCCCGGCTGAGCGCGTGAGAGTCGCCATGAATCTGGCGGACGTTTGTCGGATGACCAGTTCCGCGG
>JAYELB010000055.1:0-5132 GCA_034717055.1 Methanobacteriota archaeon | reverse complement strand
AGAGGGGCGCAGAGGGGAAATAAACGGTTAAGTGCTCTGCGTTCCTCTGCGCCCTCCGCGGTTATTTTTCTTGCCAGAAAATACAAGATCACAATCGGGAGGCCGATCGACATACCTGAGTAGTTACTACCAAACAACAAATAGCAGATCAACAAATGTAACTACTCAGGTGCCTAAAACCACTATCATGGGAGCTCACTGTGCAGGAACTACCCAGAATGGGGGGGGTACTGTAACCAAACCGGGGATTTAACCGCAGAGTGTGCAAAGTGACGCAGAGGGGAAATAAACGGTTAAATGCTCCGCGTTCCTCTGCGACCTCCGCGGTTGTATTTCTTGCCAGAAATTGCAGAATCACAATCGGGCGACCAATCAACATACCTGAGTGGTTACGTTTGGTACATGTTTAGCTGAGGTGGAAAAACCACGAGATTACACGAGATTACACGAGATTGACATAGAAATCTTGTGGAAATCAGTGTTCTCGTGGTTAGCTAAACACATACGTTGTTTGTATTGGTGCCTGAAATGACAAGGCACTCCTTGGGAGACAACAGCTTGAATCCGATACGCGATAACACGCGTGTCATGCCATGATTCCGGGTAACCGGATTGCGGGCAATTGATCATGCCGGTCTGTATGGTAAGCAGGGGTGCCCCTTCCCACCTCGGGAGGTGAGGGTTAGTCGCCCTGATGTCAGCCACCCATACGAAACCTCCTTTCGAGGAGAGTTCCAAACCCATTCCGACAGGGAGGGGTAGTTGACCTGAATCAGAAGGAATTAAAGAGTCCCACACAAAAGTCCCAAACCTTAATTACGACCGCGCAGCAAATCATCAAAACGATGGTAATATCATGCGATCTTATTAGATTCAGGAGGAGGGGCTGGATCTACGTCGAAGGATCCCGGACATGCCTCACCGACATCGAGCACGGGTTTTACGGGATCAGAAAGGCAGTCGAACAACTGATCGGTCCCGTAACAGGCACGGTCTACTACAATGCCGCAATCGAGGGTGGCATCGCTTATGTCCGCGGGGCAGTGGAGTCCGGCGACATCACTCGGTCGGATAGGGGTTTTAGGGATTGCGTGGAGGCTTACACACAGCTTGGATTTGGGGATTTTACGGTCAGTGAGATCGATTATGGGTCTGCGATAGCCACAGTCACATGCAAGGATGCATTCGAGGGGTGGGCATGGAAGCGACATGGTGACGTTTCAAAGGCGTGTTATTACTCCTGCGGAATCCTTGCGGGATTCATGAAGGCACTTACGGAAAGAGATGATATCGAGTGCGTTGAGACCAAGTGCATCGCGGAAGGTGCGGACGCTTGCGTATTCGTGATTGCGCCAGAGGGCGAACTGGTCAGAGAGGGGCTGATGGTGTGACGGAGGAATGTGAGATCGGCGCATGTGGGCTGGCATGTTATATCTGTCTGGCAAAGGAGTCTGGTATGTGCCAAGGATGTGAGAGATCACAACCTCTGCTTGTAAAGATGGTGGGGTGTGAATGTCCGATCTACGAATGTACCAGAAGACTGAGTGTTGCAAACTGCTTGCGATGCAGTGTACTGTCATGTGATCTCAGGAAAGGCTTGTCGAAGGGCTACTGCCCTGCATACACCTATATTGTGGTCGCAGATGTTTGTGTCTGATTGGTAAAAGCTTATGTATCCACCAGTTCAACCACGAACCAGATACAAGGAGGATTTGATGGATAACAAGATCGAGTATCTGCATCGCACATTCATGGGCCTGGGAGCCGCGATTGGAGAACTGTTCGGAAGATCGAGTCAGGAACAGACTAACCTCTTCGCATCATACGTAGGTATCGAAATCGGCAAACTCCTCCTTAAAAAGGGTCTGGTTACCAAAGACACTTCCACAAAGGATTTGATCAGAACAATCGCAGATGAACTCGAGTTCGGAAGTGAGTACGAGATCATCGAGGGTGATGTTCTGGTTACGCTTGTGATCAAGAGATGTAACATCTGCCCGAAGAAGATCGGAGGACTTGCATTCGAGACCACAGTCTGCCCGGTTCCCGGGATTGTCAGGGGTGTCATTGATGTTGTCAGGGGTGTCAGAGGGAAAGGTTATGCGAAATTAAAGCCAGGGGATGAATGTAAGATAACAGAGTGTGAGAGGATGGAGGGGGTAACATCATGACCGAAAAGTGGCGTAAAGAGAAGATAGATTATGTCGTTTACAATGCGATCTCTTATGCATTCGAGCGAGCAGTGAAGGAGACGCTTGGGGCAGGTGCGCCGATCCTGCAGACCACGATGATACCACTCGTCGGTGTCGATCTGATCACTGCTACTGAAAAGGAGTTTGGAATTGAGTTTAAACCCGGAAAACCAATCTCTGATTTCATGGAGGATCTTGCAAAGATGCTTGTCGGACTAGAGGTTGCGGATGAGATCCACTGTATTCCGGATACTGATGGAAAGACGGTTCGATGCCGCGTAAAAAACTGCATCAACACACTCGCGCTTAAATATCTGCGCGAGAAGGGAATTACTTCGTGCGTTCTCTGCCCTCCCGGATTTTATGCAGCATCAGCAGCCAGAAAGGTCTTTGGCGAGGAATTCCAGATACGAATAACCAATGAAACATCAGAACTCGGTGACTGTATGGTGACCTTTGAGTTGATCGAGTGATGAATGATAATCGAGTAGGTGAGCAAAATGCCTGAGACTAAGAAGGATAAACTGGACACGGTCCTTGCCAGGTTCGGGGAAGTCGGACAGATCAAGGCGGCTGGTATCGTCTCTAAGGAGGGATTACTGATCACGGCGCTCATGCCGCCTGAGATGAACGAGCGGATCGTTGCCGCGCTCTGCTCTACAATCATGGCGAGTGCCGAGACTGCAAGTACTCAGATGGGGACTGGCAGCGTGAGCGATATCCACGTAAAGACCGAGCAGGGCACGATTCTGCTCCAGCCAGCCGGCGAAAAGGCGATTCTAATCGCACTGGCAGACTCCGGCGCGCAACTCGGGCTGATCATGATGGAGATCGAGACGAGAGCAAAACAGGTGCAGGAGATCCTCGAAGAGGTCTGAACATGGTGGTAGAGACCGAGGGCAGACGTAAGACCTATATCCCGATGCTCGATGAGATGCTTGGCGGAGGAATGCCTGCTGGCACATCGATGCTGTTTACCGCGATGCCGGGCGTCGCATCCGAGGTCTTCGGATGCCAGATCCTCGCAGAGCGCATGAGAAATGAGGGGGACCTCAGTTTCATATACACAAACACGAGAACACCGGTTGAGATCGAGCACGTATTTCACAGGTACGGCTGGGATCTGCGGTCACCTCTTGACTCGGGTCAGACTTTCTTTGTCGATTCCATCTCCCCGATGATGGGAATGCCAGCAATCGGCAAATACGAGATCGATGATTTCAAAGAGAGCGAGAGAGTGGTTGCAGAAGCGATCGCTGATATCGCCGGGGGAACTGCCGTTATCGAGGATGTTTCAACGCTTCTTGATTCCATCGGTGTTGACCAGACCTTCGATATGATCGAAGGGTTAAACGAGGTGGCACGATCAAACGATGTGAACATGATCTATCTCTTCACGAGATGGAACTACGAAAAAGTGATGCTCGGAAGACTCTCCAAAATCGTTGACTGCGAGGTCAAACTCTTCAGCGTCGAAGAGAAGGTGGTCTACAGGCAGGTATTCGCGATCACGAAATCGAACTGGATCGAGGTGTCGGGGACTAAGATCTTCTTCGAGGTTCTGGAGCCAGGCGGAGTCCGCGTCTTTATCCCGAAACTGCTGGTGACCGGACCATATAACGCGGGGAAGACGTCATTTACCCATGCAATCGCTCTGGATGCCGTTTCAGTGGAGCGGCAGACCTTCGAACTATTTCCAACGACTGTTGGGCTTGATATCGGGCATATCGACTACAAAGGCTTCTCTGCCGACGTATTCGGAACTCCTGGTCAGGAACGGTTTGATCTCCTGCTTGAACCGCTTGGACGAGAGGCGATCGGCACCTTCATCGTGATCGACTCAACGAAGCCAGAGACGTTTGTGCGGGCGAAAGAGATGATCAGGATGTGTCGCACAGAGGCGATACCAAAGGTGATCATCGCCAACAAACAGGACCTTCCGAACGCGTTGTCGCCTAGTGAAATCAAGAAGAAAATGTCACTCTGGGAGGAGATTCCAATCGTTCCGGTCTCAGCAACAGATGGAACGGGGATTGATATGGCACTGGACACTCTTTTCAGCCTCATATATGAGATATGATTCCAAAAGTAGCGTCCGGGATCTCCGGACTTGATGAACTGACCGGCGGACTGCCAGAGAATACGATGACTCTCGTCTATGGTCCGCCAAAGACTGGAAAGTCCATATCCTGTTACCAGTTCTTGCGTCAGGCGGTAGCGGGCGGCGATATATGCTTGTATCTGATGACTGACTATACTCAGTCCCAGCTCGAACAGCAGATGATGGCTTTTGACTGGTTCATCAGTGAGTACATCATGGCTAAGAAGCTGTATGTAATCGATACGGCATCAGGTTCGGTCGGCGCTATGCAGAAGGAGACTAAGAACCTGGTGGTATCGTCTCCGCAGAATCCGACCGATATCGCAAGTAAAGTCATACAGCAGTTGCAGTACATATATCAGCAGACACAGCAGTTCAGGTCGATCCTGGACTCATCGACCACGCTGTTTGCGTTTAACTCACCAATCCTTGTCATCAGGGTGCTCAAGTCCTACATCATGCGGATCAAGATGGCGGGCGGAACTGGCATTATCACATATACGGAGGGTACTGCAGAGACTGAGATCGAGACGATGCTGAAAGCGAGCGTGGACAACATCATCCACCTCGATTCCGAGACGATCACCATCGAGGCGATGGCTGGACTCAGGCAGGAGTCAGCAGGTTACCAGATCACTGATGACGGGATCGTGGTTGGGTAGGTTATGAACGAAAAGGCGAATGATTCTGACGAGGGGTGGATGATCAGCGGTTTTCACCTACGGATTGGGGTTGAGTGATGCTTTTAAGTGGGGAGATCAATGCCATCGAGACAAGATCCGATACGCTTGCTAATATGTTTATTAGAGCCGTTAGTGTGGTTGCGGTTTTTATGATTA
>JAYELB010000054.1:0-5133 GCA_034717055.1 Methanobacteriota archaeon | reverse complement strand
GGTGTGCATCACATTTCAATAATTACAAAGTATGTGTTTAGCTAACCACGAGATTACACTGATTTCCACAAGATTTCTCTGTTAATCTCGTGTAATCTCGTGGTTTTTCCACCCTCAGCTAAACATATACATTACACATAATCCTTACAAGCCAAGAAGTTTAAGTATTACAAAAGAATATTACATTTTATGAAATCAAGTACAACAGTTCCGACCATCTTCGACCCGAAGTTTGAGAGATCTGCAGAGTTGATAGCGTATCTGACAAAAGGAATCGCTTACAGGGACAACGGGGATATTCGCGTAGCAGGCAAGTCCGAACTTAACAGGATCATTGCTGAAAAATACGAGCAAAAAGATTTCATCGGTGCGAATGAGATTCTGGGGGCTACGAGAAACATCTCTACTGAGTGGACACCGTTTAAACTTGCTGAACGTGTATCAAAATCAATCAGGTTATCAATGAGCGCATATCTAAAAATTATTAAATATGCAGCAAATGATAAACGTTCGTTATCAGATAGTATCATAAAAATATTATCAGCTCCGATGAAACAACAACTGGATGCCATAACATGCAGCTCGGCAGCGATGAATGAGCGTATTGAACCGCTGTGCAGGTTGCTGGATAATTGGTCAACTGCTAATAAAAAACAGAAGAACGTCATAACGAGACGTTCAGGTTGCGAGACAGATTTAGAGGAATATAGAAACCACTTAAGATACAGTCTGGATTGTAACCGTTGTTTTGATGATCGAATTTACGAGCTTCTGAAAAAACCTGTTGAGTATCAGTTCCATACGCAATGTGGGGAAACAATTCCAAAAGAGATGATCGATCGATACGTACCGTATCTGTCAGTGGATGACGTGTCAGTAGTGAATCGTATAAGTTTCAACGATGAAAAAAATGAAACGACCTTGAGCATCTCAGCAACTGTTATTTTTGGATTTGAATTTGAGGATTACGAAACCTTCGAAACTGAGATTATAGCAGATTTCGGGGCTGAAGCTATGGAGAAATTTTACAATGAAAGGTGCATTGGGAAGGGGTGTGCGTATTGTGGATTTGGGGCACACTTCACCTTCGGTTATGATTTTTCGGGCATCATTTCGGTTGACGCAGAGAATAAAGTATACATAGAGAATATCAATATTGATGAACAGAATAGAGCTATTTCAGAGGCGTGGATCTTTAAGAAAATCACCGGCAAGGACTATGAAGATCCCACTATCTACGTCGATCAGGTCAAGGATGCAATTGAAAAAGGAGATTATGACCTGGCGACAAAGATTAACGAAGTATTGGCAATGGATCAGACTCATAAAGAAATATCTTCATGGATTTATGATATTTTATTTGATTCCACCAAATCAAAGGTCGTGACGTTCATAATACCACCGGTTCTTATAGGATTGCTCGAACTTGCAAAAGGCGGGAGAAAAGTGTCCGATCTGGTCGATGAATATCCAGAGGTAGCGTGAATGGAAGATGGGTGTGGAGTCGCATTATTCATCGATCACTACAACATCCTTGATGGATGCAGCAATGTTGGTATACCCGGTTACAATTATGATGTGCTTGTCGAGGTCGCCAGCAAAGCAGGGCAGATGGTGCTCGGTCGTGTTTACCTTGTCACAGATAGATCCAGTGCGGGAATGCTACACAAATTCTTTGAATTTGGGATTGAACCAGTATATGCACCTGAATATAAAACCGGGGGTGATGAGAAACGAAAGAGCCTCGCAGATCCGATGATGGTCTGCGACATCATGCAGACACTCTATGAAAGATCATTCATCAAGACTTTTGTTATCGTCAGCGGTGATAAGGATTTCATACCATTGATACGAAAGATAGCCGAACACGGGAAAAGGGCAATTGTCGTTGGAGTTGAGGGCAGTACCTCATATCCATTAATCAAGGAGTGCAATCGCCTCCATTTTGGTTTTTTGAACTATAGTGATATACACCGCAATCCATAATTCATTTGGTGATCTCATGATCGAACTAAGAAGCGAACCATACACCCTTCTCTCGCGTCCCGATATCCCTGAGACCGAGAAGCGATTTCGAACGCACCTCAACGCAGGCTGGTGCAGCGGCGTCATGTTCGGTGTGCTGGTGCACCACAAGTTTGCACAGCCGATCGAGTATGACGCCATGCTCTGGAATCACGAATCGATGCTCTTTGTCGAGTACAAGGACTCAGTTGGTGCTTACAGGAGGATGAACGCAAAACGAGCGCAGCAAGTATCTGCAGCATCCCGGAACATCGCAAGGAAATTCGGATTCGATAGATGCGCATATATTATGGTGGTAAATGGAATTCCCGAAGAGACAAAGAAAGGTGAAGTCGTTACAATTCCGCTTGCGGATCTGCCGGATTACGAGCCCGAGTTCCAATCAACGATTCCTGAACTCGATTATGTTAAGAAACTGATAGCAAAGTATGAGCGGGAGGAAAATCTTGCCGAGGTGACGCGGGAGGGAACTGTTCGTGAACTGCGCGTACTCAAAGGCATGATCGAGCAACTGAAGTAACTACACTCCATTGACCGAGTATTTCGTATACATCATCGCCTCGATCTGATTCGTGCGCATCGTCCGCGTCAGTAGGCGGTAATCCGCCCCTTTCAGCGGAACTTTCCTCACAGGCGGTATCACAGCGCCGCCACCTTTTATGAATACCGCACCTCCGCGCATCTTTCCACCAACGAATCCTTTTGACTTTCCTTTTATGATCAAAACTCCAGCACGCATGTCAGCAGCTGCAAATTCTCCTGCATTTCCCTCAATTACCACTGTTCCTCCGGAAAGCAGTGTGCCTGCATTCATCTTAACATCACCACAGACCCTGAGTTCCCCGGCACTCATCAACATGCCCACGCTGAGATCCGCATCACCGTTCACGACAACCGTGCAGTCATCACTGCATCGTGCCGCGATGGTGTCCCTCAGGATTCCGTCGGCAAGTGTCAGTTTTGTCCCGTCAAACGTATTGGGTGGAAGCAATCCATCCGCCGAGCCACTATGCAGAAGATCGGTTATCGACCGGTACTTCCTAAAACCTGCAATATCGGACCGTACCTCGATTATGTTGCCGAGCGGCTCTGCCACCTTCCCGCTCACATAGATGCTTCCTGATGCCATCCCCATCCCCATCCTGGTGCCGACATCCCCTTCCACGATAACGGTTCCTACGTCAATAATCCCGCCAGTGCCTCCGAAGTACTGCATGTCCGCACCGGCATTCGAGCATAGCCGTTTGCCAGCGTTGCCTTTGAGCATGACGGTCTCCTTCTTCCGAAGCGCGGTTACAAGGTCCCGGTACGTGTAACTGGTATCCTTCTGATCCGGGATAGCCCCGTCCGGATCCAGTTCCTTCCCCTGGTGCTGCCAGTAGAAATTGTATGTGAAATCACATACGCATTTTTGTGGTGATATGAACTCGATCTCGATGCTCAATTCAGATCAGACCCCTTGCAGACTCCTTGAGTACATAGTAGAAGAGACTCCACCGATCAGCCCCGCGATCGCATCATCTAGAAACGGACCCAGTTTCCCAAGGATACCAGGTTTATTCTGATCGAATCTGGTGAACTCGAACATGCCTTTATATCCACCGATGTATTTTGCAATCGCAATACCAAGCACCTCGTCTGCGATCAGATATACCGGATCGCGCTTGAACTCTTGCGCAGTTATTCCGGGCAGCCTGCCGTTTTCACCCCCCTCTTCCAGAAGGGTTGCCGCGTACACTAGTATGCACAGGTTCGGATCGGATAATGCAAAATCCAGTTCACGCTTGAACGCACCTCTTGCGAGTTCCTCTGTTTCTATCCCCGGATGCGGGACGTAGAGTTCCATCGCCGCATCTGTGATCGCATCTTCGGTGATGCCGTATTTATTGAGCGTCTCGAAAAGGTTCCGTTTATCTGGCATATATATAGCAGAATTGGAATTCGGTCAATAATAAATGCTTGGTTGGAGACTTTGAAACTTTGTGGGAGTGCCACGCCTTGCGGACTTAAGCTTGTCTAGGAAGCTTCGGGTTTTTGGTATGGTCTTGCGATCAAGATCCGGATCAGTGCCCCTGTCGAAATACAGTTCAATACTGGTAGACATGTGCCCCGCTTCCAACGAAGATCAGTGGGGTGCGCTTTTCCGATACTTCTCTCTCGCTTCATCTTCCGTCCTACCAAGTTCCGAATTCGCTGCAATCACTTTCTCCTCGAATATAGCCACCCACTTATCAGGATACTTAACCGTAAGTTCAGATATATGCTCACGCGCCCAATTCCAGTCCTCCCAGAATCTTCTGGTCATCTCGAGCATGTTACCACCTGATGTGCTCTTGGTGATGCTTGTATTACATGAGTTTCGGCAATTCCAATTCAGTCGGCAGGTTAAATTAGAGAAGACTTATATACTATAATCACGCATATCCATTCGTGACTTCCCACGATCCGCAGACCCGGTCATCTATGATACTTCAGGTTATGAAAGATGTGGAAGAGTCATCCTTATCGATCAATCAATATTTCAAAGAGAAGAGAGCACCATTTAGCCAGGCGCAATATTATCTTTACAAGAAAATCTTAAAAGAAAAAGGTATGGAAGGCTTGTCTGACCAGAGATGTGAAGGAAATAACCTGCGATTTACCGATGACATGAAAAATTTTGTAATTGGGTTGCTTGAACACAACCGGTCTATGACAACTACGCAGGTTCGAAATGCGATTAAAAACAGGTTTGAAATTACTATCTCCAACACAACCATCAAGGATTTCCGTAGAGAAAATGATTTGAGTTGGGTTCGTCGCAATAACAATCATATTTTGACAGGTGAATCCGGGGCCGCTGAGATACCTATTGCTCTTGCGCTTGGAACCGGTTTGATCGATGCGATCGCCGATTCAATCACTCATTGCATAGAAGATACGAAAGAATCCGGAGTGTTTGAGAATAGTGCACGATTGGAGAAAGACCATACTGATCTACGCTCAAGAGGCAAGTTCACTTCTGAGTATAATAAGTCCTCCTCAGTAGCCGAATCTAGATTCAAGTCAATAGGTGAAAAAATAGGCAATAAAAGGTTTGCTGCGATGGACATATTCTCACTATCCAAA
>JAYELB010000053.1:0-5203 GCA_034717055.1 Methanobacteriota archaeon | reverse complement strand
TATGGGGAGTTGTTGCTCGAGATTCCAGAGCGTATAGACTTGATCAACCTGGGCAAGGATAACCTATTCAACAGATTGGTAGAGAAGGAAGGAATGAAACTATGTGGCTAATTTAAGAGCGAAGTATCTGGCATTCCGCCATTTCTTTGTACATGCCTATAGTTTCTTATTGGATGAACGCGAAGTAAAGTTGTTGGTTGACTATGTATTCGATACCTACAAAGTGTTTGAAAAGGGAACTGATACATTCATATCCAGGAAACGGTAAATAGAAAATGCAAAAATACTTTGCATAAGCGCGGTGTAGGAATACACCGGATTAAGCACCCACCTCTGCGGGGGTTGCCAAGCCAGGTCAACGGCGCAGGATTTAAGCTCCTGTTGTGCAGACATTCGAGGGTTCGAATCCCTTCCCCCGCATTCTCGTCCTCTGCCGACCGTCACAGCCCAAACCGCTCCCTTATCGCGCGCTCGCGCAGGACCTCGTACCCAAGATCTTCGATTACCGCGCTGATGCGGTTTCTCTGGGCAGCGTTCATCGACTTCCGGTCGAAGTATGCAAAATCAGCGTTCGATTTCAGGAGTGCATCACGGATCAGTCCGTCGTCGAGATTGTCCAGTTGGTACTTCGGGAAGTTGTGCCCGAATGTAATCGCGGTCTCAAAGATCAGCTTTGTCTGCCTGTGTGCATAATGACCTCCGCCAAAGCCGACCGCGACCGGATAACCGGACGTGCACGCCTCACTATCCAGATCATGGTTTGAATTTGAATCTAAAGTAGAATCCAAATGTATATCCAAATTCAGATCCATGTCCAGAATCGCGCTGGCAGCGATCCTGCCTGCATCCGGATCGACCCATTCGGCTTCGGTGCTGCCGATCTCGATGTAGATCGATGGCACAGCAAGCGCGGTCGGACCGTGGTGAGTCGATTCCATGGACACATCGTAACCGGTATCCGCATCTGTTGCAAGATCGCGCATCGAATGGAGAACCGGCCGCAGTAACTGCGACGCGGCAGGTGCAAGTTCGTGGGGATTTCCTCCGAATTTCGCATCGCTGACATTTCCTGTGAAATGGGCCGAGAATAATTGCTTGCTGCTGTCGCTCTTGTGCTTCGATGCGAAGATGATCAGGTTTGTCGGAAGTCCGCGTCTTTCCAGTTCGGAATCGATGTGATCGCAGAAGATGTGGAGTTTATCGACCTCGACTATCCTTGCCCGGTCTGATTCATAGACGTCCCCAACGCGTTCCCAGTCCTGAATTGCAAGCAGATTTTCTTTGATATTCATGCTTGCCAGATCGGGCGCGGAACATATTATTGTGGTTTTTCTGTTCATGGTTTTGTGCCTGCTCAAAAGTGTTGTGACGGGATATTATAAACCCTATTAGGTGCAGGACTCGTATTTCGCGATTTTTCCGCTTTTCCCGCGTACCCCATATCGCCCCCGAGTAGCAGGTAGATGTCCGCGTATTAGGGAAACGGTGTTCACATCCTCCTCGATCTCGAAGTGATTTCCACGAAGATCAGAAGATGCGGATTCTGGCATCTCCAGTGATCCATGTGCGCGATTGCGTTCACTTTCGCCCCGCTCTTGGAGACAAGCTATAATATGAAGTATGGGTTATGGTGTATGTGAAAAGGAACCACAATCGCGATTGGTACAAAAGTACATTTGATGATAGGTTGCGCGGCGTTGTAGTTGAGGTAGTAGGATGATAGATAAATTTGAAGACGTGAATAAAAATAAAACAATCGTGAAATTTCGTGAATATCTTTTCGAGTTCTCCTTTGCTGGCATATATGAAGATGAATGTGTTTACGGAAAAAGGGGGCGGATCTGATTGAACATCGAAGAAAGGTTTATCCACAATTTAAATATTTATTTAATAGAATAATAATAAGAATGCGATTACAAATTAGATGAAAGCGAATGGGTGGGTAAATTATCCAATAACACAATGCAACAAAGAAAGACGTTGAACCATGTCGATATTTGCACCGCCGAGCACAGTAGCACCGAGTTTGAAAAGAATGGAATCGACATGGAGCCAGCATATCAGGCACTACAAAAATATTTCGGCTACACCACATTTTTAAATCACCAGGAGGATGTTATCAAAGATATCCTACTGAAAAAAGATGTTTTCGTCCTGATGCCAACCGGTGGCGGCAAATCTCTATGCTACCAATTGCCAGCCCTTCTCTTAGGCGGTGTAACGATTGTTGTGTCCCCACTCATCGCTTTAATGAAGGATCAGGTTGACGCTTTGAAGACAAATGGAATAGCCGCAGCCCACATCAACAGCTCTCTTAGTTTTGATGAGATGCAAAACGTAAAATTAGACCTAGCAGAAAATATGATCAGTATTCTGTACGTGGCTCCGGAAAGATTGATGATACCTGACTTCTTATCAGCTTTGAAGCGTTTGAATGTCAGTTTAATAGCTATTGACGAAGCCCATTGCATCTCCGAATGGGGGCATGATTTCAGACCCGGATATCGTCAGTTGAAAGTGCTTAAAGAACATTTTCCGAAAGTTCCTCTGGTTGCGCTGACCGCAACCGCCACCTCGCGAGTGCAGGAGGATATTACAACACAACTAAGACTATCCGATCCAAAGACATATAAGGCAAGCTTCAACCGAAAAAATCTATTTTACCAGGTTAAACCAAAAGATAATGCCTACGATCAGTTACTTCGGTATCTAAAGGGTCGTAAGAATGATTCGGGGATAATTTATTGTTACAGCCGCAAATCCGCTGATGATCTGGCAAACAAACTTAAAAAAGAGGGTTACCGCGCTTTGCCTTATCATGCAGGGTTAAAAGCAGATTTAAGGACTGAAACACAGGATAAATTTATTAAAGACGATGTTGAGATAATTGTGGCGACAGTAGCGTTTGGGATGGGGATAGATAAATCCAACGTCCGTTTCGTGATCCATTACGACCTACCGAAGAACCTTGAAACGTATTATCAGGAAACGGGCAGGGCTGGAAGAGACGGGGGAGAAAGTGATTGCATCATCTTCTTCAGTCGTTCCGATATGGGGAAAATATCGTATTTTATCGAGCAAAAAGAGGATGAAACAGAAAAACAAAACGCGTATAAGAAATTACGGTGTATGGCCGATTTCTGTGAGAGCGGGACCTGCCGCAGGAAAATTTTATTGGAATATTTCGGCGAAACATACAATGAAACGAATTGCGGCAATTGTGATAACTGTTTAAATCCAAAAGAGACAACCGATGGAACAGTTGTTGCTCAAAAGATTGTGTCGTGTGTTGCCCAGACAGGCGAAAGATTTGGAGTTAATTATATTGCTGACATTTTATACGGTTCGAGAATTCAAAAGATAGTCCGCAATCGACACGATATTATAGCAGCTCATGGTACTGGAAAGGAATACTCAAAAAAGCAGTGGCAGGCTTTTACAAGGGAACTCGTTCAGCAAGGTTGTCTGAAGTCGGAAGGTGACAGATACCCGATCATAAAACTGACCCAGGATGGTTGTGATATTTTATCCGGAACGAAGGAAGTTTTGTTGACAAAACCGGAAGAAAAAGTTAAGATAATACAAAAAGATGTTGATGAGGGTTTTGATCATGATTTATTTGAAATTTTAAGAAGTTTGAGAAAGAAACTTGCCGATGATTCCGGGATGCCGCCGTACATCATCTTTCATGACTCAAGTTTGATAGAGATGTCAACATATTTCCCGCGAAGTAGGTCAGACTTTCGGACGATCATCGGTGTTGGTGAAAGCAAGTTGGAGAAATATGGGGATATGTTTTTAAATGAGATCATAAATTATTGTGAGGAATATGAACATGGCCCACATTCTCCCATCAAAGAAGAGACGCATTCAGATACATCCGGAGAATACTCGGTAAAGGAGATTCAAAAAACCCATCCGCGAGCGTACGCTCCGTGGACCGAGGAAGAAGACGAAATGTTAATCGCCGACTACAAAGCTGGCAAAACCATCGAAGAGCTTGTGGAACTATTCGGACGGCAAAAGGGCGGCATTGAGTCGAGATTAAAGAAATTGGGGCTGCTTTCTGACATTTTATACGGTTCGAGTGTTCAAAAGACAGATCACAATCAGCACGATACTGTAGCTGCATATAGTGCTGAGAATGAATACACAAAAGAGCAGTGTCAGACTTCTACAAAAGAGCTCGCTCAACCTGATTATCCGAAGTCGGAAGACGACAGATGCCCGGTAATAAAACTGACTCAGGGGGGTGGTGATATTTTATCCGGAACGAAGGAGATTTTGTCGACAAAACCGGAAGAAGACGTTAGGATAATACAAAAAGATGTTGATGGGGGTTTTGATAATGATCTATTTGAAATTTTAAGGAGTTTGAGAAAGAGACTTGCCGCTGATACTGGGATGCCACCATACATCATATTCCACGACTCAAGTTTGATAGAGATGGCGACACATTTCCCGCGAAGCCGATCAGACTTTCAGAAGATCGCCGGTGTTGGTGAAATCAAACTGGAGAAATATGGAGAACTGTTTTTAGAAGCGATTGCTGGTTATTGCAACTGCAAAGAACGTGGCATCAAACCGGAACTTATCAACACACGTAGCCACCCTAAAACACAAAAGGAGGTATATCCGATCAGAGATACTAACGCAATGGATCGCCTGGCCGAGTTCTACCTCGAGCTTCGGCAGCAGGGTTGGAATCGTGATTCTCCTGTACCGGTAACAGCAATGCAACTTGAGGCGCTGGTGCGATTATGCGAGGCAAGCGCAAGGATGCGGCTTTCCGACGAGGTTACGATCGAGGATGCAAAACATGTGATCCAAGTCGTCGAGAGCTCCCTGCGGCAGGTTGCGTCCGATGCTGAAACCGGCATGTCTGACACCGACATCATAACCACTGGTGTTAGCAAGAATCAGCGCGATAAGACCAAGGTACTGCGGGACATCATACGTGATCTTGCGGTGGAGCACAGCGGCATGGCTCCGAAGGAAGATATCTATACAATGGCCGAGGAGGAGGGTTTTGACAGGGCGTATGTCGAGGGGGTTATCGATAGGCTCAAGACGCATGGCGAACTGTACGAGCCGACACCAGGGAGTGTCAGGTTGACGTGACCGATTGTTCCACAATAAAATCCACGATGCAAGAAACACTTGAGAGCTTTACAAACAGAATTTGACAATTGGGGGGGGGATC
>JAYELB010000052.1:0-5221 GCA_034717055.1 Methanobacteriota archaeon | reverse complement strand
CATTTATCACAGGAGCAGCAGACCCGGGAGCGCACTTCCCACAGGAATCAATAAAGCATCTCTACAAGATCCCTGCGATACAGGTCGATGGGTACGCAAACCCGACAACAGAGTTCTCTGACGTCGTAATTCCTGCGGCAATTGCAGGTGTCGAATGTGATGGAACCGCATACCGGATGGACGGTCAGCCGATCAGGATGAAGAAGCTGATCGAGACCACGTTTAAGACGGACGAGGAGATCCTTACGGAAATTATAGCGAAGGTTCGTGAACTGAAAGAGAACGGAGGTGCGTGAAATGGCAGAGATTGTTATCAAGAACGGTGTCATATATGACCCGAAGAACAGTGTCGATGGTGAGAGGAACGAGATCTGCATAAAAGACGGTAAGATCGTGGATAACGTTGGAGCCGGAGCAAAGGTCATCGACGCAGAAGGATGCCTCGTTCTGCCAGGCGGCGTTGACGGTCACACACACTGTGCCGGAAAGATCAATACTGCAAGGATTATGAGTCCGCACGATATGCGGTATTCACCGATTGCAGGGTTATCAGGACCTGAGCCAAGAACGAAACTCCTGCGTCCGCAGGTCGGGTATAACACCCCGAACACTCATGCGATCGGATACAGGTACTCAAAGCTCGGCTACACCACGATTGCCGAGGCTGCGATAACACCGATGATGGCGCGGCACATGCACGAAGAGTTTGAGTCGATCCCGATCCTTGACAAGCTCGCGCTGGTACTGATGGGCAGCAACTGGCAGGTGATGCAGTACATCCAGGACGGCGACAGTGAAATGCTGAAGTCATACATGGCATGGGCACTACTCGCATCCCGCGGATACGGCGTCAAGATCGTAAACCCGGGCGGAGGCTCGAGCTGGACATGGGGCAAGAACGTGACAGGAATCGATGACAAGGTGATCGACTTCGATGTGACGCCCGCCGACATACTTATTGGGCTTGCAGAGGCAAACGAAGCCCTCAATCTTCCGCATTCGATCCATGTGCACTGCAACAACCTTGGCGTTCCCGGAAACATCCCGACGACGCTTGCCACGATGAAGCTCCTTGAGAAGGTGAAGGCATCACAGGACAGGCAGGTCATGCATCTTACGCACATGCAGTTCCATTCCTACACCGGCACATCATGGATGGACTTTGCATCAGGATCAGACCAGATCGCAGACTACGTAAACAAGCACGACCACCTCACATTCGACATGGGACAGATGATCTTTGGTCCTGCTATGACGATGACCGCAGACGGTCCCACCGAGTATAGAAACGCACGGATGTTTGATGCGAAATGGAGCAACTATGATCAGGAACTCGAGGACGCAGGCGGCATTGTGCCGCTCTCGTACACACCCCAGCATTTCGCACATGCAACGATGTGGTCGATCGGACTCGAACTGGCACTGCTCGTGAAAGACCCGTGGAAGGTAATGTTCACCACAGACAACCCCAACGGCGGCGCATTCGTGAACTATCCGGAGGGACAGGTACTCCTGATGAGCGACAAGAAGCGACAGGAAGTAATCGCGGGATTCCCTGACATGACAATGGACCGCATAAGCCTTCCGAACATCGACCGGGAACTGGACTGGGGCGAGATGACTGTGATGACCCGCTCAATGCCGGCAAAGATGCTTGGACTCGAGGAGAAAGGACATCTCGGCGCAGGAGCAGACGCCGATGTTGCAATCTATGATCTCAAGCCAGACAAGGTCGATGTCTCGGTTGAGCACGAGGCAGTCAAGAAGGCGCTCAGTTTCGCAAAGTACACGATCAAAGGCGGAGAGATCGTTGTTCGAGACGGTGATATCACGGCATTACCGAAAGGAAAGGTCTACTGGGTCAACGCCTACGAAAACGGCATTGTGCAGTCAGAGAAGGATCGGCTGATTACGGATCTTGAAGAGCGGTTCAAGAAATACTACAGCATGCAGTTCTCAAACTACATGGTCGAGGATGCGTACGTACCGCGTCCAGTTGAGATCAGACCGGAGGTGGCGTAGATGCAGACAGTAACACTCAAACCGAAGAGAAGCCCAACGATCTCGATTGAGGCTGAGATGATCACTCCGGATGCATTTGCCGGAAAGAGCGCAGCCGAGATCGGTGCAATCGGTGCATGGGAAGGAAACGAAGAGATCACGCTTGCAGACATCTTTGATGTCGCGGTCGATGGATCCGGTGACGCTGCGGAGACGAAGATTGTGATTGCCGGAGATGTGCCGCGGGTCAAGAGGATCGGCGAGGCGATGACCGCTGGCGAGATTGTCGTTAAGGGCGATGTCGATATGCGCTGTGGAGCACGGATGAGCGGCGGATCGATCACTGTTGAGGGCAATGCCGATTCATGGGTCGGACGCGAGATGACTGGCGGCGAGATCCTTGTGAAGGGCAACGCAACATACTACGCAGGCGGCGGATACCGCGGCGAGACCTGCGGGATGCGTGGCGGAAAGCTCACAATCGAGGGCGATGTGCTCGACTACCTTGGCGAACACATGTGTGGCGGCGAGATTCTGGTTAAGGGCAACGCCAGGCTGCTTCCTGGAGTTCTGAACTGGAGCGGGACTATCACTATTGAGGGTGATACGACGCTTCCGGGCGGCGAGATGAAGAGCGGGACTATCTTCGTGAAGGGTAAAGTGCTCGAGATGCTGCCATCGTACAAGGACGAAGGGACCGAAGAGGTCGATGGAGTTACGTACCGGAAGTACACCGGTGACCTATCACGCAATGGGGAAGGCGTGCTGTACGTGAGTGTGTGAGAGCACACTCACGGGGGTTATTTTTTTGGGGGTATTAGGAGGTGCTATACTTAAGTAGGGAGTTTGGTAAATATTACACCACAAAGAGGTGACGGCGATGACATGGCTAGATAGCTATAATAAACGTAAAACAGAACCCGATTGGATCGTTAGAAAAAACAAAGTCTTAAAATGTTTAAAAGATAGAAAGCTTGACAAGACACAAATTATGCAAGAAACAAAATTAAAAGGCACCAGTGTTCTCTGGATGCTTATTGATTTAAAGCAAGCTAAAATTATTAAATCCCGATCAGTCGATGGAAATGAACTTTACTCCATCAATGACCCACTACCTCCCGATGCTATTCTATAAATTATATTGATATACCTGTTATCAATACTGAATATGGGTTTAAATAGACTACGGAACTGGATAGAATGGAATGGGGATAGTGCTGTTCATCGATGCTCGTCAAAATGTAGCAGCCGATCATTGGATAGCATAGTCAGACAAATACAAAATAACGTGATTAATAAAAGTGATGTGAACTCATGGATATAGGAAGTATTGCCAAGTTTATAGGTAGCAGTCTTGACCAGTTGCAGTGTCTTGACTGGAGTGGTTATATGAATAACCCAATTGGAATAATTTCATTCGTGATTCCAACATTTCTTGCAATATTTTTTTATCTAAAAGGAAAAAAGGAAAAAAAACCAACTTTTCAAATTAGGAGTTTTAATTTAGTAAAAGAATTTTCAAAGAAGGTGACCACTATAGGACTCCTTTACTCTGGAGAAAAAGTCGAAAATTTGACTATAACCAAAGTTATCTTTTGGAACATGGGGAATGAACCTATTAGGAAAGATGATATTGCTGTCGCAGATCCAATAAGGATTGTTGTGGACAACAAATATGAAATCTTTGAAGCAGAAATCTTAAACGATACAGCAAATGAAGCTAACCGATTCGAACTTGTTAAAAATGACAATAAATCTATAATCATTGCATTTGACTTTTTATCACATGATGAAGGAGTTGCTATTCAAATAGCCCATTCGGGATTGTCATCAGAAGATGTTACTCTTACAGGAACGATTATAGGATCAGGTAAGCCAAAAGAAGAGTCTTATAATTACGATCAAACTTATATGGAACACTCTTGTTTGTTCATGATGGTACTATCTTTAGGCATTTTGTTTTTCGAATGCAAAAGATATATCGACGCGGGTGGTGATTATACTATTAACATCGGTAGTTTATTATTTGGATTGTTTCTATTTATTTTTTTCCTTTATACCTATAAACTAATTAAATCACATTCCATCCCGAAGCAATTTAGATCTTTCATATTAGAAGAGATGAGAATCTGATTACTACCTCTAACTGCTGGTTTTTTGAACCTATCCATCCTAACGAAGGATGTTAGAGAACTTACCCAAGTCGTGGATCAGAGAACTCGACAAAGGCACGCTCAGAAAACTCATCAAACTCGATGTTTAACTATCTATGAATTTGTTGAGCTGCTGCGGAGATCTATGGGTGGTTCAACTCAACTTTGGAAACCCAAAAAACAGCCGCAGCCATCCGATTACCCTTAAAATTCCAAAATACAGAAGACTAAATCTAACCAAAAACCGCTATCAGTAGACCCCTCGAAACGTGCCAAATTTCACACTTATTCCACGGTGTAGGGGTAAGGTTCCAGCTTCACATTGTGCCGCAGCACCCCGATTTTCAAGACTCTGAATATCTCGGCCAACTTATTCTTCAGGTAGCTATACTTTTCTTATGTGTTTTGCACCACGAGATATTCATGCCATCATTACGCGATCTGTGTGTGTAAAGAAATATTGCAGTTTACTGCTTATAAATGCTTCTTTTTTTATAAAAACCTTACACATACACAGGCGAGAAAAGGCGGGTTTTGGTTAGGTAATGATGAAGTCGTTCGATAGTGGTTTTGGGGGTGCGAGGGGATTTCATGATTACGGGAAAATGCGGGCAGAGGGGGCAGAAATGGGTCGCAGGCGGTCGATTATTGGATTAAAATATAATTCCCAAAGTTGAGGTTCAAACATAAAACGTCCTCCGCCATCATCTCACATGCAAGTCATCCTATACAACGCAGCCCACAGCCACCGCCCGCCGGTGTGTGCGGGCAGCCCCGCCCCCTCCCGTCTGCACTTCCACACCCACCGGCGGCGCATCCGCCAGCGACACCGCGGCGAAGATGCCCCGCCGCCCGGCTCGCCGCGACACGCACGCAGAGCACGAATGGGCGGCGGGGGCGGCGAAGGTACGAGAGCGCCCGAGCCGCAAACCATATCCCCTCACAAGCACAAGCAATCCACGAACACCATACCAGGATAGGTGGAGAAATGCGATGAAGAATTGCTGAGGCGATCTGGTGGCGACAATGAGTTTTCGTTCGATATCCGGTAAAACGGTTGCACTTAC
>JAYELB010000051.1:0-5235 GCA_034717055.1 Methanobacteriota archaeon | reverse complement strand
AGGTGTAACCATACGTGGCAGGTATCGGCGAATGGTAGATCAGGCTGAGATTCACAGGAACATTGTTAGCGTTTATGCCGAGACGCGCAGAGAGTTAGCAAGTCAACTCCGCGATAATTTTGTAGTTCTTCCTGACAAAGAACAGGCATGGAATGATCTGCACAGTCTGACATATGATCACGACAGGTATGTGCGGTTGCATGCAGCAGATGCGATTCGTGCTGCCTTTCCACACACACCTAACAAAGAACAGGCATGGGACGACCTGCATCGGCCGACAGAGGACGAATACCAGAGTGTGCGGTTGCATGCAGCAGATGCGATTCATATTGCCTTTCCACACATACCTAACAAAGAACAGGCATGGGATGATCTGCATCGGCTGACGGAGGCTAAAGATGTTGATGTGCGGTTGCATGCAGCAGCTGCCCTCGGTTCTGCCTTTCCACACATCCCTGACAAAGAACAAGCATGGGATGATCTGCATCGGCTGACAGAGGATGAATACCCGAATGTGCGGTTGCATGCAACAGATGCGATTCGTACTGCTTTTCCACACGTCCCTGATAAAAAACATGCGTGGGAAGACCTGATTCGGCTGACAGGGGATGAAGACAGCGATGTGCGGGCATCTGCAAACCATTCTCTGGGTAGAGCATCCATACTCAAGGCGACAGATGCTGAAAGTGAAGAGGAGTTCAGAAAAGAGATAGAAAACGCCCTAACATTTTTCGCGAGATCATCGAAGGAAGTGAGTTATTTTAATCCATCCAAATTCTGTCTTCCGTTCTACAAGTCGTTTCACGCAATAACGTTCGAGGGGGCAGGGACAGATGAAGTGCAGAAGAATCTCGTCGATGCAAAGAGCGCATCAGAAGGCGCAGAGAGCAAGGAAGTACTCTTCGAAGCCGTGGAAAACCTCGCAAACGCGCTCTCAGAAGCCCATAATTTAACGGACTTCGACGCCACGAAATCCGACCTCAACGCCTACCGACACTACTGCGACCGCGCTGCAGACCTCTTTGGTGACGCAGAGGAGAAGGCGCCGGGTGCGGCGGGGGTTTTGCGGCGCGGGCTGCCAATAATCGATAATCGGATAAAGGAACTCCTTGGGGAAGTCAAGGAGAAAGCAAAGATTGTTTGTGATGCCGCGGATCGCCCCGAATCTGAACTCGCCTGCAGAATATAACAACATGCTGCAGCTGCTTTAGCAACAAATAATCCAGTAATCGTCGATCGATTAGTTGACAATATTATTAGAGAATTCGAGAAGAATATCAGTTCGATTACGAACGAGACTGGTAAAGAATATGTACAAGAAAGTGTCAACGATGCGAAAAATAATGACCTGATGGGCAAACTTTTAATCATTACCAGCCTAGTGGCTGCATCACCATCGTTCTTTAAAGACAAAGGAGAAAAGATGCCAAAATATGAAATTAAGAATTCTGTAGTTAATATAGCGGAAGGAGATGGAATTAGCCAGAGTATACACTCATCTACTAATTCTCAGAAAGACTTGAGCCAAAACAACGCCGAAGCGCATGAACTATCCGAAGAACCAAAAGAGAGCACAACCCCCTTCCTTTCTGACCTCGAATCCGAGATCTGCGACATATTCAAATCCGTCTACCAGAAAGAACGCAATGCAGATGCCAGCGAGGTTAACTCAAAGACCTTGGAGTTCCTCAAGTACAAACTCCTCGACCTCGCTGCTTCCGGCAAAAGAATCGACTGGCTGGATGTGGGCTGTGGGGATGGTCGCTCTCTTGATGTCCTTGACGCTGTCCAGAACATAGGCAACATCAGATACCACGGAACTGACAGCTCGTACAAGTATTTTGGTGACACAGAGAAGCGTGCCCGTAAATATGAGCTGGATGCACGTCTCGATAAGATAGACGCCGCCGCTATGAAGTTCGATTCTGAGTATGATGTTATATCTGCGGTATTATTGCTCCACGAGGTCGATCCCCTCTGCCTGCCATACATTCTGAGAAACATGCTTCAAGCTCTCAAGGGCGATGGAACCCTCATAATCGCTGACTTCCAGGGACCTTATGAGCAGGAGGAGGGCGTGGTTGCATGGGGTGTGGAGGATATCGAAAACCTTCTTGAGAGCATCGGCGGAGCAAAGATGGGGATCGAATTCGTACCGTCCAGCCAATACCCGGATGAACTCGGATTCTATCGCTGCTATGTCAAGAAACCCGGGCTTGACAGAGAAAAGTTCGGTGACCTCTTGCATGGATATGGTAACTTCCAGGACGCAAAGAAAGAGGAGTCGAAGCGGAAGCGTGAGGAACTCAGGAGTCAGATAAAAGAACGAGTCCGAAAACTCCTGAACCGTTCTGATGTTGATCTCAAGAATATATCTGAAGAGGAGATGCGGCGGATTCGAAATGAGATCGGAGATGAATATGGGATAAAGGCGCATAAGATAAGGCTCCTCACAAGCCAGATAGAATTTCTGAACGATAAGATCGAGGAATTTAACAGCGGTTCCAGATGCGCCGGAGCGGATCAGCGCACCTCATGACTGCCGAGATTAGTTTAAATGGCGGACGAAAAGCTATTATTTGCTGGATATCTTCAAGCTAAAATAATGATAGAGGATTGATGAATTAAAAGGAGATACACATGAACGCAATACCAAAGATCGCTCCGATCCTCCGAATAACACAGGAAGAACTGGAGAGAGAAAGCATCGGAACATACTTGCACATAAGACTGAAACGTTGCGAGTCCGAACTATTCAATCTCGCAAAGAAATACGGGGTTTCATCGATCGAAGACTTTGAAGGGGTGTACAAAAGAGGAAATATAGAGGAAGAAGGAACATGGGAGGATTTTTTCAGGATGGATCACCTTGAAGCGAAAAGAGAATCGATAAGAGAGGCATTATGGGAGATCCGGTGAATACAACGTTTGCAACAGTCCGATCAGAGAGTTTCTGAGCTTTGTACAGCAGCTCATTAATGAATAGAATATGAACCTAATCGCTAACCACCCCTGCACCAAATGCAACAACCCCGCAGCCATATTCCAGCCATACTCCGGCATGTACCTCTGCAAAGAGCACCTAATCGATGACATCACGCGCAAAGCAAAACGCGACCTCCGCAAGTACAACCTCCAACCGGGCACGGTCGCGGTCGCATTAAGCGGCGGCAAGGACAGTTCCGTGCTCCTGCACCTCCTGCACAAAACCTTCGCGCCAAGCCGGAAGATCCGAATCGTCACAATCACAATCGATGAAGGCATCAGCGGCTACCGCGAAAAGACGATAGAAAACGCGAAGAACCTTGCATCCGACCTCGAGGTTCCGCACACCGTCATCTCATTTGAGGACGCATTCGGAAGAACGCTTGACGATCTCATGAAAGAGAGCGACCGCCCGCCATGCTCGGTCTGTGGCGCGCTTCGTAAGAACCTGCTCAATAAAACCGCGAAGCAACTCGGAGCCAGCTATCTTGCAATCGGGCACAACCTCGATGACGAGGCGCAAACGATTCTCATCAATCACCTGCGCGGCGATATCGGGCGGCTTGTGAGGTTGTCGCATGTGGGCGGGAGGGTGCAGCCAGGTCTCGTGCCGCGCATCAAGCCCTTGCGGCATGTTCCCGAGAGCGAGGTTGTGGCGTACGCGGGCGCGGCCGGGCTAGCTGTTTGCCCGAAGGCGTGCCCGTATATGGATGAGGCATACCGGCTCGGGGTGCGGGTGTTCTTGCGCGAGTTTGAGGACATGCACCCTGGCACCAGGCACGGGATCGTGCGCGGGTTTGACCGGATGATCGGCGCGCTTGGTGATGCGTATCCGCGGGCATCGCTTGTGCCGTGCAGGGTCTGCGGCGAGCCATGTACGGACGGGCTCTGTCAGGCGTGCAAGATGCTTGGTAGGGATGGCTAATATCATCGCCTGAGCATCAGAAAAGGTTTTTATAACCGCGGACTATCTGCTATATGGTGAAACCATGAAGATAGGGATCATAATCTATTCGAATGATTCGGAGACTGTCTGGAACGCTTTTCGGTTCGGAAATTTTGCACTGACAGAGGGCGACTCTGTAAAAGCATTCCTGCTTGGAAAAGGCGTGGAGTGCGAGTCCCTGGACACGAGTAAGTTTGTGGTGACAGAACAGATGAGAATGTTTGTGGATACGGGTGGCGAGATATTTGCTTGCGGTAGCTGCCTTAAAATCCGACAGTCGGAGGGCTCGGAGGTGTGCCCCTTATCAACGATGCGAGACCTGTATGAAATCGTTGCAGAGTGTGATAAAACCATTACATTCTGAGGCACGGTAAAGACGCTCGAACGGCATATGCTCTCCAGTATCTCTTGCGCCGCGCAGATTGCCCGGTAGGGCTGGTGAACATCGATAACTTTTAAATAAGATAGCTCCAATTAATCGGACATAAAGGTGATAACCTTTAATCGATACGAATAAAGGAGGATAAATATGGAATATTACAGCGAACTCTCTTTCGCAGTTATGATAGCTGCAGGATTTGCAACGGTCATACTCTTCTTCGGAGGGCTACTGTTTCAGATGAAGAAATGGGGCTACGGATCCGAGGGATATGGAAAACCAGGTCAAGGCGGCAGCATCGGCAGTTTTCTGAAACTGCTCCTCTCCCAGATATTCGACAAGAAACATGAGCAGGGTGTGCTCACGACTCTTGTGATGGATATTCTGATCCAGCGACGCATCCTGAAGCGAAGCGTCACCAGATGGGTCATGCATATAACGATCTTCTGGGGCTGGATCATGCTCTTCGTCTTCTCGATGTTGATGTTTGTGGTGGAACTCCTCCACAAGTATGGCGGCATGTTTGGTGAAACCATCACTCATGGACGCCCCATCGTCGAGAGCTTTCCAGTGATTGTTACGTTAAACGAGGTCTTCGGCTATATGCTGCTCGTTGGCGTGCTGATCGCAATCGCAAGGCGGCTCTTCATCACAGAGGTTCGAGAGGGCACCACGTTCTATGATGTGTTCCTGACAGGAGGACTCTTCATAATCGTGGTCACTGGATTCATCTCGGAGTGGATCAGAAGTCCTGGAGGATTCATGGGGATCAGTGAGGCAGCAGCGCCACCAGCTGCTCTCTTCCACGTGGTGATCTCGCTTCTCTTCTGTGTTGCAATGATACCGTTCACGAAGTACATCCACATCATCGCGACACCGCTCTCGATCCTCACGCACGGTGGTGGTGAATAATGGCACGAAGAGA
>JAYELB010000050.1:0-5240 GCA_034717055.1 Methanobacteriota archaeon | reverse complement strand
TAAAGTGTTTATAATTATCTGTGGTGTAGAACCCGGGTTCGCCCCCTAATCTCCCGGAATATCCGGGTAGAGACCCCGTGATGGCAAACGATGGCTTATGGGGTAGAGGACTTTGTAAAAAGCGAATAACATCTTGTAATGATGGGTATAGGGGTTCAAAATTTGCCCTAACCCGAGAGGGTGCTGACTTATCAAATTGGTGTTTCATTGTATGCATGGGGGCAAACCTGTGAATGATGAGATGCTTGAGCGGTATGAAGGGGAACTTTCCTGTACCGTTCGGAGACGAGGAGAGGTGGGTAACCGCCTCGTCCTTAGTTGGCTATCCTTTTTGTCTATTATATCACGGATGGATAGATGGGGGGATGATACGAATTTTAACAGGTTATTTTCTGGCAAGCCATAAGTGCTTATGTTGATCGCCATTTCGAATATTGGATTTTCACCAGCCGGTGACTGTGAATTTATCTCGGCACCGCGATATTCGCCATTTTGTGAAATTCGCGATAAAAACTGTTAGAAATAGGGCAAGTTCCCGATAAACTCCTAAAAACCAGAGTAAAGCGAGTTTTGGTAAATAACCGATATCCCGGTCATTTGTTCACTGAAATGCGAGATATCAAAGATCCTGGCCGTTCTCGTTTAAAAGATCACAATATAGCGTTTCAAACAATTCAGGTACTATCCTATATCGTCCCGTGCAACGTCCCTGATTCGCTCGGCCCCTCCGATATCGCCGATCGTCTCTGCCACAGCAGCAGGTACGAGATGTTTCCACTCTTCGCCAGAGATCATCTTTTTTCGTATGAGGGTTCCGGAATAGACGTCCCGCTGGTGCATTGGAGAACGTTTGACTTGAACCCCTATCTCCTCGAACAACCGAAAAACAAGTGGATTGTTGGTATACGCTAGATCAAAATGTGGAGTCATGGATCTCACATGCGAGACCCAGACTGCATTTCGCTGTATATCCTCGATCGGAATTACATAACAATCAATATCCAAATCTTTCAGCGAACGTGAGACCATGACTACACGTTCGCCGGCGGTAAACGGATTCTCGGGCTCATGGCTACGCTGTGCACTGCCGATCCCGACGATGATCTCGTCAACCTTGTCGGCGATACTTTCAAGGACGGTATGATGCCCTATGTGGTACGGCTGAAAGCGCCCGATATAAAAAGCACGGCTAATGCGCCCCGCCTTCCTTTGGCGCATTACTCTTGTGCTTCATAGCTGCAAGTTTCTTTATGAGGAACATTCCCGGCTTCGGATCATCCATGTATTCGATGCCCTTCACCTTGTTCAAGTACTTCTCTCCGGCCTCGGTTCTGACGATTATAGCATTCCAGCCATCCGGCGCGCCAACCGATCCAACCGAGATATCTGCGTAGTAGGCTGTGTAATCGAGACAGTGGTGGCATGGATTACGTGCAAGCGGTGCGACTTCCTTGATTGCAACATTATGGGGTTCAGGCTCCTCGCCGTTGTCGCCGTTCTTGGTGAATGCCCAGAACTTACCTCCTCCGAAGTCCATCTTCACGACATCCTTGAGATTGAGACCCATGATATTGGGTATGATGTTTTCGCGGAGCACCTCGCTTGTGAAGCTCTCCATACAGAGAATGCCTACCACAAGCACGATTCGGTCGGTCATGTTGTCTCGCATGAGTGCTGCGCCGTGTGCCTGACACGGTACACCAACAACTGCAATCTTCTCGTACTTGGTCATAGCCTCTTTGAGCTGCGCAAGAACAGGCGCTGAACTGTACTTCGTGCCCTTTGCTAAATCAACATCTGACGCCTTCGTCAGTATGAATGGTTCGATATTCCAGTCATCGTCCCGCTTGATACCGACAGCACAGTCGATCTCGCCCTGCTCGAATAGGGATTTGAGAATTGCTGACACGACAGCACCGTCCTGTCCCTGAAGCTCGCTCTTCCCTCCTCTGAAGCTTCGGACATTGTCAAACTCATCCTCGGGAAATCCATCCACGACAGGACAAACCCTTGAACAAGTTAGACAGTCTTCACAGACCTCACATGCTGCGCCGTGAATATAATAAGTTAAATCATTCGGATCGCGTCTGCTTGCGCTTGGGACACGAGTCTCGTCTTCTGGCACCTCTGCTTCAGACTCTATGTGAACGGCATTGAGGGGACATGCCGCTTCGCATGCCCCGCAAGCCGTGCAGACGCCATTCTCGATGACCTCTACAATCTTTGGCGGCAAATCACTCAGCCTCCAATGATCTCCTTTCCGATCAGCTTGATCGCCCTCTCTTTGTCAGGACCAATCGGTGATCCCGCAACGACCTGCGTGACCCCCATCTTGGTGAGTTCGTCGATTCTTGCCACACAATCCGCTGGTGTGCCGTAGATCGAGAACGCTTCCATCATCTCGTTTGTGACCGCACCACCCATCAGGGTTCCGAAGTCGCCCTTTGCGATTGCTCCGCCGATTGTGCCGATCACGCTTGGGTCGATGCCGTGTCTCTCAAGAACCATCGGTGGTGATCCTGCAACGATGAATGCAACAACGATCTTTGCAGCATTGAGTGCCTTATCGACCTTCTTGTCAATTGAGAAACATGCATACGCGGTCACGTCGATGTCTTTCATACTCCTGCCTGCCGATTCCGCGCCCTTCTTAATCTCCTTTACAGCGACCTTGAAGTCCTCCGGATGCGATGCGTTTATGAGCGCACCATCAGCGATCTCTCCTGCGAGCTGAAGCATCTTTGGTCCCTGTACGCCGAGATAGATCGGGATGTTTCCTGCAGCGAATGCCATCTGGGCACCTGAGAGTGATACCAGTTCGCCCTTCTGATTGACTGGCTTTCCTGCAAAGAGTTCGCGCAGTGCTGAAACGCTCTCCTTTGTCGTGGTGAGAGGCTTAATCCACTCAATTCCCATCTTGTCAAAGGTTGCCTTGTCACCAGGTCCCATCCCAAGAATTGCACGTCCACCCGATATCTCATTCACAGCCGCTATACTGGATGCTGCAACTGCCACGTTTCTCGTGTAGGGGTTTGTGACGCCGCTTCCGAGCTTGATCGTGTTGGTGTTGGTTGCAAGCATCGCAAGCGTGGTGTATACATCCCGATTGTTGTAGTGGTCTGTGATCCACACGTTGTCGAACCCGTTCTGCTCAGCCATCTTAGCGTAATGAGCTATCTTCAGAACAGGGTCATTTGGTACAAATTCGATTCCATATGCCATGGTTTATCCTCCTGTTATCTAATAGGGTTAAGATGACCGTTGGTGTAATGATTTAAAACCTTATTGGTGTGGCAGTGTGGTCTTGGTTGACAACCCCATTTCCATTTTCAGTAAGGTTAATATATCAATTCATACAACTAATACCATCTCCACTGAAATATCATGCCGAAGGTTACTACATGTCCCTTGAAGATATCCCCAAAACGATCAAGATCGAGAATGTGGTTGCATCCACCTCGATTTCAAGTACCATCGATCTCGAACGCGTGTCACAGCTGATAGAGGGAGCTGAGTACAACAAAAAGAGATTTCCCGGAGCGATCTATCGCCTCAAGGAGCCGAAGCTTGCTGTTCTTGTCTTTGGAAGTGGGAAGATCGTGTGCACGGGCGCAAAGAAGATATCAGATGTCAAGATTGGGGTAACAAAGATATTTGAGAAACTTGAAGAGATCGGGACCAGTACGGAGGGGCAGACTGAACTCGTGTTACATAATATTGTTTCATCTGCGGACCTTGGATGCGTGATCAATCTCGATGCAGTTTCGATGGGTCTTGGGTTCGAAAACATCGAATACGAGCCGGAACAGTTTCCGGGGCTTGTTTACCGAATCAAAGAGCCGAAGTCGGTTGTATTGCTATTCGGATCTGGTAAAATGATCATCACCGGATGCAAAAGTCCGGAAGACTCGAAACTCGTCGTCATCAAAATTGTAAAGGATCTCGATGAACTCGGATTGTTATGATTTCTGATCCATGATCCCGATAACCGACAATCATATCCATCTTGATCGCCGGGGAAAGGGGCTTCTGGCGGTCAAGGAGTTTGCCCGCGTGGGTGGCACGCACATCATCCTTGTATCAAAGCCATCATGGACGCTTGGTATGGAAATAACAAAACCAAGTGACTACGAACCGGTCTTTGAAGAGACGATCAGTATCGCGCGTGAGATAAACCAGTCTGATACCAGAGTTACCGCGTTCCCTGTGCTTGGGGTCCATCCTGCTGAGATCACGGTGCTATCTGACCGCGTGGGGCAGGCGAAGGCGGAAGAGTTGATGATTGCCGGGCTTGAGATTGCACAACGTTTTGTTTGTGAGAATGATGCGATAGCCATCAAGACCGGAAGACCACATTATGAAGTCTCTCCGAGCGTGTGGGATGCTTCCAACCGCATCATGGCTTATGGCATGACTCTCGCGCGTGATGCCGGATGCGCGGTACAACTTCACACCGAGACTGCGGACGCAGCAGTGATCGCAGATCTTACAGCGATCGCGAAGAGATCCGGGATTTCACCCGGAAAGGTGGTCAAGCATTATGCTCCACCGCTGATACATGTTTTTGAACGCGAAGGGCTCTTTCCGGGAGTGCTCGCAGGCAAGGGTGCAATCGAGAGCGCGCTTATCGAGGGGAGTAGGTTCATGATGGAAACCGATTACATCGACGACCCCGGGAGGCCTGGCGCGGTGCTCGGGCCAAAGACCGTTCCCCGGAGAACCTTGCAGTTGGTAGATAGATTCGGCGAGGAGGTCTTCTGGAAGGTGCACAAGGAGAACCCTGAGCAGGTGTACGGCATCGAGATCGTGCTGTGAGCAACTGCCCTCGCCCACTCATCCATTCACAACTTCGGAATCGCGTTCCTCGGGCAGACATCGATACATGTCCCGCACTGGGTACACTCCTCCTGATCGGTCACGGCAAGCGCCCGAGCTACTTGCGTGTTTTGATGTAATGAAATTCTATCTTGCCCATAATCCTTTCCGTTTCCTCAAACACCTCCAGCCTCGTAAAATAGCTTGTCCTTGTGGGTGTTGGGGTTGTCATAACCTGCCGGATGATTTCGACGTCCGGATATTTTTGGGCGAACATCTTCACGAATTGTGCAAAATCTGTTGTGGTCGAATTGATCCCACACAAGCGGTAAAAGCCACCGGATTTAACCACAGAGGACACAGAGAGCACAGAGTTGTTAAACCGATCCTCTGTGTCCCTCTGTGCTCTCTGTGGTTGTATCCCC
>JAYELB010000049.1:0-5274 GCA_034717055.1 Methanobacteriota archaeon | reverse complement strand
GGCTTTAGGCTTAGACGTTTTGAATAGTTTCAATATAATGAATATTGATGAAAAAAAATATTCATTCCAGCTAATGTGATGAAGGTTAATTTGCTCAATTATTTATTTAGCCGATAGTCATGTATTAGAGGTAACAGCACCAACAACATCAACCCCCCAAGGCGATGCGAATCATGATGGGGTGGTTACGCCAGCAGATGCCGCGATCGTGCTTGAGATGACCGTCCGCGGTTAGTACAATGCTGGGCTGATGAAAAGACGTTCATCCGACCTCACTAATTGACCCTATTTTCGTTCCTTTTTGTCATTCCGTCCTCAATAGACAATCGATAAGTGACGTGCTTAATACGGCGTGGTATCCACTCCAAAAAGTATGGTAAAACTCGCCTTCAATTTTTTTGAAATATATACACAAAAAACCTCAATCTGTGTCCATCGGTGTTAATCTGTGGATAAAAGTAATATTAGCCACAGATTAACACTGATTCCACTGATTTAAGGAAATATCGGAGTGAATTTGTGAAATCTGTATCTACGATAATTATCAAGGCCTCCTATTTTTAGATAGTGTCTCGGTTACCACCTAATTTGAAGTGGATACACGGCGTGTTTCACAAATATGGATAAGTGATCACCTCTTGTAAGATCTTTGCATCAGTACTAAACGAAACGTAACCACTCAGGTATGTTGATTGGTCGCCCAATTGTGATTCTGCACTTTCTGGTAAGAACAACAACCGCGGAGGGCGCATAGGAACGATAGAAGCATTTAACCGTTTATTTCCCCTCTCTGCGTCACTCTGCGTACTTTGCGGTTAAATTCCCGGTTTGGTTACAGTGCCCCCCTCATTCTGAGCAGTTCCTGCACAGTGAAGTCCCCCGATAGTGGTTTTAGGTACCTGAGTAGTTACAACGAAACAAAAATAGGATCAGTTTAGTGTAGTGGTTTCATTAGTCCGATTATGAACCCCACATATCAGTCTAATTTTTTCACGGTGCAAGAAAAAACCAGTAGCAACCGATTCAATCTGCTTGGAAATATACTTTTGCTCCAGTACTAAAATGGAACAAAAATGGGACTAATTCAGTCTGAGGTACACACATCTTTTCATCACCCTAGGTGAGGACTGTGGTCAAGAGGAGTGCAGACCGAGCGAAACGTTTGAGAGTGCATACAGACTTACACAAGAAGGCAGCTTATGTGACAGGAAATGGGGTGAAATAAGTATTCTAATGGCTTATATACTCTAGAATCCTTAAAATATGCGAATTAGGATTATATCACCTTACTTATGAACCACTTACCAAAATAGCCCATAAGCTTTATAAACGAGGAGATAAAAGACAATTACGCGCGATACACAGACAAGGTCGCTCACAGATGATAGAATGTGTGGAGATCAGCTACTTGATGCATACATTCCATCATGGCTCGGTTGAAGCGCAGCTGGAAGTTGCGCATATATCGAGACGTGAAGTTTGAGTGCAGAACGATATTGTCTGCAATGCGTATGGGGCTTAACGGCATGGAGGTAAAACCAATGGAAAACAGATCGAGTATTTGGGGCTTATGCATGGTTTTCGGAGTTGTGGCAATTGTTCTGGCTGGATTTATGGGAGCAGTATCAGCATCCGATGATCAAAAAAGTGCAATAACATGGAGTAAATCAGAAGGTTCACACACAAAGATTGATTCCTCGTTAGTGCGGAAGATGGAAGAAACACCGGGTGGTAAAATACCGGTTATAATAGAGATGAAAGAGCAGCAGGAGAGATCGTTTAATGTCCGGAAAGCAAAATCACTGACAATCAGCTCTCAAAAGTCATTGATCGCATCACTGAAGAACATACAGGCAGAAAGCGTACGTGAATACTGGATCGTCAATGCAGTAGCTGCAACGGTTCCTGCACAGAGCATAGATGAGATCGCCGCACGCCCGGACGTAAACAAGGTCTGGCTGGATAAACAGATCAAACGTATTGAGACGGCAAGTGCCACATCAGGACCGGGGCAAGATGGTGCTATGGTGGCAAATCTGTTACCGGATGATTCCGGATATTCTCCGGATAGAGTACTAAACTACGCACCAGCATCTCAGGTGGACGAGGTTGTTGCATCCGGATATACCACCACCGGATTATATCTCAGACCCGACCTCACCGGACCGCCTTATAATAATTACCTGAGTGAAGCTCCCGAGACCTCGGGCTGGTATGCAACAGAGCCGATCTCTGATGATGGTGACTATCTGACCTGGGGTAACTACACCTTGAAAGAAGATATCAATGGGACATTATATAGTTACGGGATATATTTTGCAAGTGAGTCATCCACAACGTTTAAATTAGAGATTATCATCAATGGAACTACTGTTGCAACGTTCTCACCATTGACCGTTCCCTACGATCCGTATTATCTACTGTTTTCAGAAGAGATAACCGGCATGGACCCGACCACATCCGATGGAGACGAGGTACTACTCAAAGTCACGAAGATTTCTGGCGGTACTGGGGTGGTACTCTTTGGCACCGGGGCTTATTCTAACATCACCATGCCATCCATCGATATAGCAGACTATGGCGATGATATCATAAACGCGCCCCAGATGTGGGCCCAGGGGTATGATGGAAGTAATGTAAATATCTCGATACTTGACACTGGCATCGATGACACGCACCCTGATCTGGTAGGAAAAGTCGTTGCAGAGGAGGATTTCACAGGCGATGGCACTACAGATGACTTGCATGGGCATGGAACGCATTGTGCAGGGATTGCTGCTGGAAAGTACAATACCTCAACGGACGTAACCGGGGTTGCGCCCGGAGCAACGCTGATAAATGCGAAAGTATTGAACGAAACAGGTTACGGAAACACGTCGGAGGTTTTAAGTGGGATTCAGATGTCGATAGACCACAATGCGGATATAATGAGCATGAGCTTTGGGGAATGGCAGGGAGATGGAACCGGCAGAAGTCTTGAATCAATGGCAGTGACCAATGCCATTAAAGCAGGATATGTCGTGGTTATTGCTGCTGGAAATAGTGGACCTGGAAAAGGCACGATCGGAAGCCCGGCCGCTGCGCATTACGCGATAGTAGTTGCGGCATCGGATAGCAACGATTCAGTAGCAGACTTCAGTTCAAGGGGTCCCACCGGTGATGGAAGGGTTGGGATCGATGTTGCGGCACCCGGATACAAGATAATTGCGCCGAATGCTTTCTGGGAGGGCAATGTGGATTATGTCCTGAAAAGTGGAACATCGATGTCATGCCCGCACGTAGCAGGAGCGGCAGCACTGTTGTTGCAGGTAAATCCGGATTTGACGCCGGAAGAAGTGGAGCGCGCATTGAAAAACGGAGCAGATGTGATTGATGTGGATAAAGCCGACCAGCTTCGGGTAGTATACTATGCCTTTGATGTGGATGACATCGACAGTAATGACACACAGCAGGAATTGATAGAGAACTCAGAGAACTGGCTCAGGGTGGAAGGAACGCCAACCGGATCCGTACTGGTGATAGATGATGAGAATTATCTTGGTTCCGATGACGACCAGAGTGCTGATATATTCCGGTCGGTGTTTGAGGCTATCGAATACACTGTGACGGTCGAAGAATCGGATAAGACTTCGTATTCAACATGGGGCAATTATGATATCGTTGTTTGGAGTTGTGGAGATGATCCGACGCCCATATACAGTTATGGATATAAAGAGATGCTTGTTAATTATGTAGCTGACGGTGGACATTTGCTGCTTGAGAGTGGCTATATTGCGTCTTGGATCAAGCAGCATGCATCCCAAACTATAGATTACGAACTTCGCGAAAAGGTACTCCATGCAACAAATGATTGGGTATACAGCGATGTTGGCGATCTGACATTTGGCACCCAGCATCCTATAGCGACCACCCCGAACGTTCTTCCAAAGACCCTAAACTTCAGCCCGACCAATCCCGGAGATGATTCAGGTGATGCAGACGCGGTCAGGATTTTATCTGATGCGGTTGGCATCTATAATTGGTCTTCTGTTGCATACGGGGGCAGTCCCATATCAGAAAGCGTAGCAAGCATATCATACAGTCTGATAGCATATAACGATACGGGCGGCACCGGATCCGGATACGACGTCTTGGAGCAGGGTGCTGGAAGATTAAATATAACCGATGCTTACGATGCGCTAACAAATGGCACCATGGTTGATCCACAGTGGTTTGTTGGAATAGTGCGATCAGGAAATTACACGAAGACATTTACAGTGGAGAATAACGGTGTTACTGAAAAAATCGTGAGCATAATCAGGTCAACAGGCGATGCTGGTGATTGGATAACGCTGCCCATATCTGTAACGGTTCCTGCAGGAGGGACTGCAAATTTTGATGCGACAATGAATGTGCCTGGTGACGCGATAGGAGCATACAAAGGCAGCATCGGAGTAAATGATGGAATAGAGGATATGGTAATTCCTGTTTCTGTAAATGTGATATGGGATAATACCAAAACCAGACCCATAACAGGAAATGTTGATGAGGACAACGGGGGCTATTTCCCAGATGGCGACTGGGTGTACTACACACTCGACGTTCCTCACACAACTGACCTGAATATCAGCCTGAGTTGGACTGATGCAAACAATGACCTGGATTTGTGGTTATTCAATTCAAGCGGAGATCTTATTGAAACGTCAGCTACGTTGGAGATGCCTGAATTTATCCTCCTAAACAGCTCGGAAGCTGGGAACTGGACAGTTGCAATAAACGCATATACACTCGAAACCGCTCAGGAAACCTACACATTAGAGATAACAACACCAACCCTCCGCTGCGATGTGAATCACGATGGGGTGGTTACGCCAGCAGATGTCGTGATCGTGCTTGAGATAGCTGTCCGCGGTGAGTACAATGCTGATGCCGATGTGAATCTTGACGGTGAGGTCACGTCACTCGACGCTCTGATAGTGTTGCAGGTGGTTGCTGGGGCGATTACGGTATAAACAACAGTGCCCGAACCACGGGCACTTCTTTTTTTGTAACTACTCAGGTGCCTAAAACCACTATCATGGGACCTCACTGTGCAGGAACTACCCAGAATGAGGGGGGTACTGTAACCAAACCGGGGATTTAACCGCCGATTAAGAAGGGGGCGGTTACCCCCCCTCCTCATCTCAGAACGGTACGTGAGACTTTCACCTCATACACGCTTGCGCATCTCATAACCCTTTTTAGTATCGGGCAGCATTTCCGTAAGTTAAAGTAGTCTTGGTCAATATAGGGATT
>JAYELB010000048.1:0-5303 GCA_034717055.1 Methanobacteriota archaeon | reverse complement strand
TGCTTGTGATTTTGTGTTTTTGAAGATAATCGATTTATTAAAATACATATTTTTTACATAAACATGTAAAGCGTCCACTGTTGAAATTGGGTGGGTTGTGCCACCACAGTATTAAAATAATATTCTTTAGATATTTAAAATCGATATCAGTAGAAATTATGGAAAATAGATGGCGACCTGCGGAATGTGAGCTATAAGGTGTCAGGATTCTGTATTCCCTGCCCAGTTCCACCACTTTCTCGTTGATATAGTCGATCTCGGTCCTCTTACCGCGAATGATGTCCTGCAGCATGGATGATCTGTGATCCCTTGTGAGGGACAGTTTCCGGTTCCATAGTATCTCCAGATATTCGTCAGGAGTGGCCATGCCCAGATCCACGTCTGCTGCTTCTGCCACATGGAATGCTTCCGATGTCATCTCTCTGATGAGCCATCTGGTGTCAGGGTTGTCTGCAATCTGACCATAAGTTACCTGGAATATGGCAGATAACGGGTTTAATGCGATATTGTAGGGGGATTTATGCCAGATCTCCCGCATGATGCTATCAGATGGTTTTGTGGGGATTCCCGCGCCATCAAGCATCTTTGCAGGTCCATTACCCGCGAGGTCTGGCGTCCATCGATCTCACCCACAAGTGTCTCTGCTGCGATGACCGTTACCTTGACACTTGCCCGGTTCCTGCACTGCTGCTCCGAATATCGCCATCGCGCCAACTGTCCACGCCTTGTCTACAATCCCTGCAAGCGTCTCCACGTTCCTGATCCCGTTCTGCATCGATACGACGATAGTATCAGGTCCGATCATGAGAAGAGCATCTCTTGCAGCGGTATCCGTATCATACGACTTGACTGTTATGAAGACGATATACGACATCCTGATATTCATCAGGCGGCGATGTCACGGCACGCAAGTCCGTTACCGTGTGCTCGCCCCAGATGCCGGTGATATGAAGCCCGTTATTCGAGATCTCGCGGATGTGGGGCTCCCTCCCTATCAGTGTCACGCGGTGCCTTGCTCTTGCAAGCATACCGCCTGTGGCAGAACCGATGGCACCTGCGCCCATTATTGCGATGCTAACGATGCGCTCTGGTCTGTTCATGTTCACGAGTCCTTACCATAGCATCCATATCTCCTTTATCGTCACATCCGGGATGAATGTGGAATGCAAAGCAGCAACGGAGTTAAACCGGATGCTAAATCGCTATGTGCAGGCATTGGCCTTAAGTCCGAGGTTTAGTGACGTCGGAGTATTATTGTGGAGTATGCCGAGGTCGAGGTGGGCACCTCGGCGGCAGAGTATTTTTACGTGACGGCGCGGATGGGTACACCCCCACCTCGCCCAAAAACACTCCGAAAACCAGAGTTCAGGCACAGCACTCCAGACACCTCCGGACACCTCCGGACCTAATCGAAAAGGATTAATAGCATTCAGATCAACGGATAACAATGAGGTAAACACAATGGTACAAATATATTACGATGATGACGCCGATCTTGGCGTCCTCGCCGGTAATACGATCGCAGTGATCGGATATGGCAGTCAGGGGCATGCACAGGCGCAGAATCTCAATGATTCAGGATTGGACGTGATCGTTGGCTTGAAAGATACAAGCAAGTCATGGACGCAGGCAGAAAAAGATGGTTTGAAGGTGATGACTGTATCCGCGGCGTCTGCAAAGGCGGATATCGTCCAGATTCTCGTTCCGGATGAACTACAATCGCAGATATATGCGAATGAGATTGAGCCGGGGCTTAAGGCTGGTAATGCGATTGCATTCTCCCATGGCTTCAACATCCACTTTGGTCAGATCGTGCCGCCGGAAGGTGTCGATGTCTTCATGATAGCGCCAAAGGCTCCAGGACACATGGTTCGCAGGACGTTTGTAGAGGGTAATGGTGTACCCGGATTGATCGCAGTTTATCAGGATGCGACAGGGGAGGCAACTGAGATCGGACTTGCCTACGCACGGGGAATTGGATGCACAAGAGCAGGACTGATCGAGACCACGTTTGCTGAAGAGACCGAGACCGACCTCTTTGGGGAACAGGTGGATCTCTGCGGCGGGGTTACGTGCATGATCAAGGCGGCGTTCGAGACCCTTGTGGACGCTGGATATCAGCCAGAGATCGCATACTTCGAGACGCTGCATGAACTGAAACTGATCGTTGACCTGATCCACGAAGGCGGACTTGCAAAGATGTGGAACTCGGTCTCCAACACCGCGGAGTACGGTGGACTTACGGTTGGTCCGAAGATCATCAATGAGCAGTCGATAGATGCAATGTACGATGCACTGGAAAGGATCCAATCCGGCGAGTTTGCGCGGGACTGGGTTCTTGAAAGTCAGGCGAAGCGCCCAGTGCTAAATGCGCTCGAGCGGATGGAGCGGGACCATCTGATCGAGGAAGTTGGTGCGGAACTCCGTGCGATGATGCCGTGGCTGGATTCTGAATGACAGGGTTTGCAAGCAGAGACGCAGTTTAATCGGGATGGATGCGGCAGGCGAGGCGAGAGACAAGCACAAAGCGGCTGACAGTGGTTCCGGAAAGGTGTTTGGGATGTAGGTTGTGCGAACTGTCGTGTACCACCCACAGATTTGGTTCAAACAACCCGAAAAAAGAAAGCATTCCCGCCATATCGCCGTATCCACATCCCGTCGTCCGAATGCTGATCGTCTGCAAGCAGTATAAGGAGCCGGCGGGTGGGGAACAGCTGCTCGGTCGGCGCAATCACTGTTGAGGATGGCATCGTAGCGATCGGTGAAGAAAAGTGTGTCTCCTGTCAATCATGTATCATATTCTATATAAATTGCGAAATTTTTATCCATTTGGACACCGATACGCCTTTTACGTACGATCTGTACGGCGGGGATCCGGCATGCGCGAACGTATGCCCAAAAAAAGAGAGTCTTTTTATTATTTTCTGGGAACGTCGGATTGTCTTACGCAACCACAACTGACATAATGGAGCACCATCGATCTGAAAAGTTGTTTACACCGATAATATGTGTCCATCTGCGTTGATCTATGGCTGATACTGTTTTAGCCACAGATTAACACCGATTTCACTGATTACGCACATAGAATCATATTTGTATTTGCTGGGTTGGCGTCGTGTTTTCAACCGACCAGAACAAAATAAAAAACGTGCATGACCTGGCTATCGCAGTGCTTATACTGTCGATGAAAAATTGGCTTTCGAAATCACGGCTACCGCTACTGTTTATGAGACTTTTACGTACTAAGTCTCATTATTTCTTCCAAAGTATGTGTTTAGCTGGGGTGGAAAAACCACGGGATTAACACAGAAATCTTTTGGAAATCAGTATAATCTCGTGGTTAGCTAAACATGTATGCCCATTCTAATCTTATTTCGACACTGTTCTGCGACACCACCAATAGAAATCGTGCGTCATCCATGCCATCTGCTGCAGAACATCACCATTTCTCACAAAACGATCATCTCTGCCGCCGCCTGCAGGATCATTAGCGCGTCGAGGGAAGCGACATTCCCGTCACCGCTCACATCTGCGAGTGGATCCGAGTTACCGCGGACAGCCATTCGAGTGGCAATTATGGCATCTATGGGGGTGATAACACCATCTTGATTAACATCTCCACGCGATTTGATTTCAACCCGCACCCGCTCACTAACATTTGTGCCCGATGCATCGGTGACGATTAACGCGATGAGATGGCTCCCGGTACCAAAAGCGGCATCAAACGAATTACCAGTTCCGACGATGATACCATCTTCGTACCACGTGTATGTGTAGGGCGCCGTCCCGTCTGCTGCTGATGCGTTGAATGTTATCGCACACCCCTGTACGAATATCTGTCCATCGAGGGGGGCGGAGATCGATGGGAGAATGGTGGTCGCAGATCCCGCGTGTAACGTTTTTTTGTCCTCTTCTCCAAACATCATCAACACACTTCCATTGACATCAGAGTATTGGGTGACGTACATTAGCTGCACTATATCATAGTCCGTGCTAGAGTATGCCGCATCAACGTATGCGCTGAACACCAGTGCACCGGTTGAATTGTAATATTCAAACCAGCTGTCTGCATCATCCCATCCTCCCGGGTTAGCAATTGCATCCGTAACAACCACACCATTCTTTGATAGGGCTAGCCACACTTTATTTCCATCCGGATCAACATCCTTCGCATCGAGCGAATAGCCTTCACAAAGACTCCATATATCTCCTGTTGGGTTTGCAGTGGCAAATGTTTTTGATCCGTGATCGATTAACTTCCTGCCTGTTTCAGAGTATTGATTCACATCTCTGAGTTTAACCATATCCCCAAGTTTGCCGCGAAACACGGCATCTACTGTGCAGCTAACGATCTCGATCTCTGTTTCATATATGAAAGACTCATCTGATACTAGTATATCCTCATTGAGCACGCTTCCGTCTCCTGATAACTCAAGCCAAACTTTATTCCCTCCACCACACCAATGTATCTCTTCAAAATCCTTCACCGTGAGCACATACCCGTTCAGCAGTTCCCACTGTAGGATGGTCGGATCTGCGGTCTTGTAGAAATAAGACTCGTGAGCAAGTAGAGCAGTTCCATTGACATCAGAATACTGATTGACATTCACGAGTTTGACCGCATTTGCCTCACAGCCACAGAACACGCGATCGACCACACAGTTTATACCACCGGTGTCAGTGATGTATGTGAATGTGGAACTCTCGTTTAATATCGTTTCTTTCATGATCGCGTCATTCTTTGATAACTCAAGGAAGACTTTGTCATTAAAACCGACATCTTTCATCGTGAGCACATAACCGTCGGCAAGATCCCAGGGGGTGCCAGTTATATCCACTGATTTAAATAAATGTGACTCACTGTTAATTAATATACTACCACCCATCTCCGAACGTTGGTGGACTTCCACAAGTTCAACTGCATTTAAAATATCTCCGCAAAATGCTGCTTTCAGGGTTGCATTGATGATCTCAGTTCCATCTTTGACATAGCTGTACCGACAATCCGAATTAACTGGCGCTTCGGACTCTTCCGTCAGTAGCTTCTCATCGATCACCGCGCCATTTTTCAAGAGGATAATCCGTGCTTTATCTCCATCCAAAGCAACATCCTTTGCTATGATGGAATAATCTTCAGATAGGTCCCATGAATCGATCCGGCAATCATCCAGCACAAATCCATAGTCGCCCGAAAACTGATCATCGATCACAAAAACGTCTTTGATCTGTACCATGCTGGCGCATGTTCCACGAAAGACTGCGGGGACGTAACATGAAAATATCAGAACATCCCCCTCTGTGTA
>JAYELB010000047.1:0-5309 GCA_034717055.1 Methanobacteriota archaeon | reverse complement strand
ATGAACGACCGGCATCTTATCGATTTTTCCCTTAACCATCTTCTTGTGCACTATGTTCTTCGATTTTGAGAGTTCCTGAGTCACTGCTCGCCTGAGCATGGATGTATCACACTCACCACCCCTATGAGAAGATGTATAGCAGAAGTACGGGTTATTGGCGAGGGTATCGATAAGCCGATCTCATCATCTTAATTTCGCTTACGCAAGTGTTCACGCCTGCCCCCGCGACTCCCCACACACGATCCCCGTTGCGATCAAATGTGCAGCACGGAGCGGCTCAGGGATGTGGCTGTGGGTAGTTGCGAGTTGCACGATCTTCCTCGCATCCGCGATCTCGATTCCTGCGCACTGAATATACAGCGAACTCTCATGCACATTGATCTCCGCAATCGCGCCAGCATTCAGGATTGATTGCCACCGCTGACCGGCGTCCGGGAGATTTTGCAGCGCGTCTTTGATCCGCGCCATATCCGGCTCGGCGCGCATCACAACGATTATGGGCAGCCCGGTTCGCCTCTGCAACTCGGTTATGTCAACCACATTAAACCCGCCGTAGGTCACGCCATCAAGCATGATCACGCGGATCTGCGGGTAATGCTTGGTCGCAGTCACCATCTCTGCGATCGCATCGGTTGCATCCAGCCCGTCCCGTGCAATCTCGGACCTGAGCACGCCATCCATCCAGCCCCCACCCCGGAAGACCACGCCGACGATCATGACGCGCTCGCCTAAAAGCGCGGAATCATCGATTGCGAGGATCCGGATCTCCGGTTTGATCTGCACGGTATTTCACCTTCTCAACCACCCTGATATCCGTTATCGCGGTATCCGGGTAATTCCCGGTCTCGTCCTTCTCTGCGGACTTAACCATGTCCCAGATCGTTAAAAGTGCAATGCTCACTCCAGAGAGCGCTTCCATCTCAACTCCGGTACGCCCGACTGACTTCACCTCCACGAGCGCATGAATCGCATCGTCTGTGATCTCGAAATTGACATCGATTCCCGTGATCGGGATCTGGTGGCACATCGGGATCATGGTTGGAGTCTCCTTGACCGCCATTATCGCGGCGATCCTTGCTGTTGCAAGCACGTTTCCTTTCTCGACGCTTCCTCTATTGATTGCTGCGATCGTCTCTTGTCTAAGCACGATTCTGCCGGCTGCAACGGCACGTCTGGTGATCGCGTCCTTTCCGCTGATGTCCACCATCGCTGCACGGTCGTCTGTGATGTGAGTGAATATCGGATTGCTCATGATCGGAACTATTCTGAGTTAAGTGCTATTCAAACTTTTTATCGATCTGGCACTTCCTGATAAAAACGCCCTTCCTCGCCCGAATATTAGGTTTTTCGGAAGAAACCTAATTTTGTTAGGGTAGGTTACTTGCACACCTAGCAGCATCTGAGTATTTGTAACGACCCGAAAGGTGAATCGAGATGTATTCAAGCGATACGAACTTGTCACAACTAAAACCAGACATCCTCGCAAGAATTATTGCGATCGGAGGCGGCCACGGCGCCAGGCAGAAATTGAGCCTGATGGGAATATCCGAGGGCAGCGTCGTGCGTGTGATCTCAAATGGTCATGGCCCGGTTACGATCGAGGTCGATAGAAACACAGTTTCGATCGGTCGCGGGATGGCGCAGAAGATACAAGTTAGTATGATGTGATAGAATGGAAAAGAAATTATCTGAGATGAATTATAATGAGCAGGGCACTGTAACAAGGATCGAGAAAGACCTGCAGAAACGGGTTGCCGGTATGGGTATCAGGATCGGCAAGACGCTCAGGATGGTTACGAAACAGCCGATCAAAGGTCCTGTCGATGTGGTTGTTGAAGGGGCAGAGACGTCGCTGGGACTGGACATGGCAGGAAATATCATTGTAGAGGTGACAAAATGAAGATTCTTCTGATGGGACACCCCAACGTAGGAAAAAGCGTCTTTTTCAACCGCCTTACCGGAGCGAACGTCACCGAGTCGAATTATCCCGGAACAACGGTCGATTACACAAAAGGGTGGATGAAGATCGAGGGCGAGGATGTCGAGATCGTTGATGTGCCAGGGACGTTCTCTCTTGACCCGAAGGACAGGGCAGAAGAGGTCGCTGTTTCGATGCTGCACGAGAACAGGGATGCAAAAGTGATCTCAGTAATCGATGCATCCAAGATCGAACGCGGGCTTTATCTAGCTATGGAAATTATCGAGGAGGGCTACCCTCTGGTGATCGCTCTTAATATGCGGGATGTTGCCGCGGACAAGAACATCGTGATCGATGCTGACCGGTTAGAGCGGATTCTTGGTATTCCGGTGGTTTCGACCGTCGCAATCGCAGGCGAAGGGATCAAAGAACTTATATCGAGGCTTAAAGATGCGAAACCTGTCAAGGTGGATGATATCATCGCAAATGCTACGAACGCTTCAAATACGGAAAGCGCGGCAGACGCGGGAGGTGCGGCATGAAACTGAGCACTGGTGATCGCTGGGACTTGATCGATAAGATATCAAAGGAGACTGTGACGTTTGGTGCGTATAAGCACACGCTTAAGGATGCTATCGGGGAACTCACGGTAAAGCCTATGACCGGAATCCCTGTTGCGATCGCGGTCATGTACGGTTTCTGGAGCGTATTCGGCTCGTTTGCAGGGTTTTTCACAGACGGATTCTTTGTCAGACTCTTTGATGCATACTGGTTGCCATGGCTACAGGAAATGTTCCCGGGTCAGGGTGGCTGGATATATACCATTATGGTCGATGCGGGCGGAATCGAAAGCGGAGAGTTCGTGCTTTCCAGTAACTGTCTGGAGTCGTTCGGCGTCCTGACATCAGGGCTCTTCGTTGCAGTTGGTGTTGTTCTTCCCGCGATAATCATATTCTATCTGATGCTTGCGCTTCTGGAGGATGTCGGATACATGCCACGACTTGCTGTTCTTCTCGACACGGTGCTGCACAGGGTCGGTCTGCACGGATATGCGATCGTGCCAACGATCCTCTCGCTCGGGTGCAATGTGCCTGGTGTTGCTGCGACAAGAATTCTCGAAACGAAGAAACAGCGGTTTATCATGATGACACTTCTTGCCATATTCATCCCGTGCGGTGCACAGATCGGGATCATGCAGGATGTGGTGCCGGGTCTGATGGGATGGATTCTACTCTACCTGATCATTGGGTACTTCATCTTCGGTTACATCTTAAACAAGATCGTTCCGGGAAAAGCTCCTGAGTTTCTGATAGATGTACCGCCATACCGGAGACCGCTGCTCTCAAATATCGGAAAGAAGGTGGGCGGCAGGGTCAAGGGCTTTTTTGTGGTTGCAATCCCCTTCGTACTGCTCGGCTGCGCCATCGTAGGCGTTCTCTACCAGCTCGGAGTCATCCGGTTCCTGGGTGATACGCTTGCCCCGGTCTTTGTTGGCTGGTTTGGCGTGCCAAAAGAGACTGCAGGTCCGCTCATCGCTGCGTTCCTCAGAAAAGACCTTGCGGTTGCGCAACTTTCCGCAATCACTATGACTCCATACCAGATGATTACCGCCGTCGTACTCGTCTCGATCTACTTCCCATGCGTTGCAACGTTTGCGATGATGCTCAAGGAAGGAGGGAAAGAGCTGCTTGGATCACTAGCTGTTCTTACAGTTGTCGTATTCACTTATGGCGGACTGATACACCTGATAGGAAAACTCCTGGGAGTGGCGTAGATGGCTGGACAATCGCCCGGTGGAGCGATCTACTTTGCCGTACTTGGCATCATAACAACAGCATTCGGACTTGCAGACCTGCTCGTAACAGCCAGCGGAAGCAAGTTTGCGCACGGAGGGTTCCTTGAGATACTTGAGATACCAGGCGACCTATTCAGAGGCGGATGGGGCGGGATCATCGTGCTCTTTGCAGGACTCTTCTACCTTTCAGGTATCAGGAACTTTGATGATATCCACCAGTTTGCAAAGGTTGCCATGGGCAGCATTTTGATCTGGGTCGTAGCAGGGTGCGACATCTTTGCGATGATCACGGAATCGATACCAAGCTGGAATGAGGAGACCGGACCATGGTTCAACACACTTCCGGACTTTATTGCAGCGTACGCACCTCCTTATGCACCAGCCGTGTTCTTGCTGCCGTTCTCGCTTGTGGTGATCTACTATATCCGCAAGAGAGCGTCAGGAGAAGAGGAGGGTGGAAATTCAACATGAGCAAAATGGACGAGGTTCTGTCGAGGATCAAGAACGGAACCACCATTCGTTCAATCGCCAGGGAGCTTTCCATGAACCGGTCCACTCTCTTGGCGATGATCGAATTTCTGGTGGACGAGCAGTATCTGGAGCAGGTAGCTATGCAATGCTCCTGCTCAACCTCGAATCTATGCGAGCAGTGTCAGTGCCGCGGCGCTGACATCAGTTCTGAGATGGCGATGTATGTCCTGACATCGAAGGGACTCCGATCCATCTCATGATTTTTTGGTTAACGAAAATGTTAAAGGTAATAGGGTACCCTAATACTAATCATGCTATCCCGAAAAGCTGAGGATTACCTTGAAGCGATCCTCAATATCACCGAAGAGAAGGGGCATTCCAGAATAAAGGACATCGCAGTTACGCTGGATGTTAAACCACCAAGCGTTATCGAGATGGTAAAAAAACTCGATGGGAAAAAGTTCGTTATCTATCGGAAATATGATGGCGTGACACTGACCGAACGGGGTCGAGAGATCGCATCAATCGTAAAGGATCGACATGATACTATCAAAGCATTCCTAAAGATTATAAGCATTCCCGAACAGATTGCGGAGAAGGATGCATGTACAATGGAGCATGAACTACACTCAATAACGACGAAACAGATCAAAAATCTGGTAAATTTTGTGAAGACCGCTCCGGAATACCCCCAGTGGCTTGAGCATTTCGAAGAGTTCTGCACGACAGGGGAGCATCCATGTGATGGGAAGGAGCGGGGATCGAGGTAGGGAGACATCCCCACTCAAAATTGTACCTGTTCCATAAGTTGTGGCGACTTGCCGCAGATGACACAGTTCCAAACTCCGAGTGTGTTACAACTAGGGTGATGAAAAGATATGTGTGCCCCCGACTGAATCGGTCACATTTTTGTTCCATTTTAGTACTGGAGAGAAAGTATATTCCCAAGTAGATTGGACCGGTTGCTACTGGTTTTTCTTGCACCGTGAAAGAATTGGGGCTCTCTGGTATCTTGAGTTGAAGTGAACTTATAACCCATCTGGAAAAATCGGAAGCATTTTTTGATTGGTTACAGTGTAACCATCCAAATAACCACTTCTTACAAAAGTCAGAACAAACCCTTCC
>JAYELB010000046.1:0-5320 GCA_034717055.1 Methanobacteriota archaeon | reverse complement strand
GGTTTGATCTGATACACAATGAAATATTGTGCCGAGATAACAATACAACTGAAGCAGGGCATGCTCGATCCGGAAGGGGAGACGATACAGCGGGCACTTACGCATCTGGGTTATGCGGTCAAGAGCGTTCATGCAGCGAAGAGATTGCTGATTGAACTGGAAGCAGACGACGCCGACATCGCCACTGGAATGGTGGATGAGATGTGCCGGAAGATGCTTGCAAATCCAGTGATCCACAATTACTCAATCGTGATACGATGAAGTTTGCAGTAATTAGGTTTGGCGGCAGCAATTGCGATTCAGACGTACACCACATCTTAAATGATCTTCTCGACGTATCTACCGATCTAGTGTGGTACAAAGACTCGATCGAGGGTTATGACGGTGTCGTGATCCCGGGAGGGTTCTCTTATGGCGATTATCTGCGTGCAGGCGCGATTGCGGCACGAACACCGATCATGAGCGCGGTGAGGCATCTCGCGGACAGCGGAAAGCCGGTCATCGGGATCTGCAACGGATTTCAGATCCTTGCTGAATCAAGGCTTCTCCCGGGTGCGCTTCGCACGAACGAGTATCCGAAATTCTGCTGCAAGTGGGTGAACCTGCGCGTCGAAAACACAGACACTGCGTTCACATCAAGTTTTAAGGAAGGCGAGATCGTGAGGATGCCGGTTGCGCACAAAGAGGGTAATTTCTTCGCGGACGATGCCACGCTCCGTGATATGAATTCGCACCATCAGATCGTGTTCAGGTACGTAAGTCCGGACGGAAATGTCACTGATTACGAAAGTCCGAACGGCTCGGTCGAGAACATCGCAGGAATTGTTAACGGGTCAGGAAATGTCCTCGGGATGATGCCGCATCCGGAGCGTGCATCTGAGTCGATACTCGGGTCTAATGACGGGCGCAGGATCTTTGAGTCGATGGTTGAGTACGCGAGGCAGGAATGACACCGGATACGCATCTTAGAAAAGCACGGATCATCGCTGACTACCAGTTCGGGCGCGGCGCAGGATATGCACTCTTCCCTGACGACGTGACATTCCGCTTGTCCACCACTGGCAGGATCCGCCAGGTGCTACAGGGTAAAGAGCGCATCACAACGCTCCGTGCAAGTGATAACCGGTTCACTCTCGGAAAACTTGGAGCGTCCCGGCTGCATACATTCCTGCCACCACCTGGGATGCGCGTCGTTGTGAATGGCGATGCTGCGCCATTTGTTCGAGATGGTAGAACCGCGTTTGCACGGCACATCACCGATGCGGATCCGATGATCCGGAGCGCTGATGAGGTGCTCGTAGTTGATGAGGACGATCTCCTGCTTGCGACAGGGCAGGCAAAACTGTGTGCATCCGAACTACTCGCATTCGAGCATGGCATGGGCGTCGATGTGCGGATAGGGGTAGGAACTTCCTGAATTTAATGGGGCACGTCGCCAGGGGTTGGACGGGCCATCTCCGGATGAATGTGAAAGGAGGCTTGTGTGTATACCACCCGGGTTGACCACTACAGTTTTACCGCTTTTTGAAGTGATGCTGGTGCCCCTTACCTTTAAGAATTAATTCTCGGATGAGATACCTCGAAACACGCATCATGGCACCCGGGCTAAAGATCATGCTGGTATAATGCGCATTTGCGAGAGGGCAGTAACACTCGCCATTCTTGATAGAGGCTCGCTGGACTTTTGCAGACTCTGAGAACCATACTCTCTTAAAATCATAATCAGCACCCCTCAGATTCCCAATGGACTCACCGCGGACACAGCACATCCAGACATCTCCGGTCGGCGTGATCTGTCCGGATGATATCCCGGCATAACACGGTATGATCTGTCTTTTTTCAACGAGAATATCCTTTACTACATCATAATATGTTAATCTAAGTGATTTTATTATATTTGGAAACATCTCCCTGTGAGACACCTTCTTAAGTTCGCCCGATATGAATTCGATAGCAGCCCTATACTCCTCCGTATTTGGAGTGATGCCCGCACCAACCGTGCCAAGCTCAACCCGCTCCTCTGCAATCTCTGTGATGTATGAGTCCGGACTTAATTCATTCCGTACATAATCAAAAATGTATTGTAATTTGGATACATTGTAGCTTGAGATCACGCTGTGTATGCCAAGCGTAAAATTAGAGTGGGAATCTCGCAGGCAAGACAGCCTTTCAAAGGTATCCAATAGTTTATCAAACGATTTCGCTCCACGGATAACATCGTGATCTTCACCGATGCCATCCAGTGAAAGATTTACCACAACCATGGTTTTTTTGCAGATGTCAAGTATTTCGCGGACGCTCTTCTCGATGCGGTCTGTCAGTATCCCATTCGTTGGTATATTGATGATATTCGGTTCATTATTCCGATAAATTGATTCGCTTATATCTACAATATCCGACCTTAAGAACGGTTCACCACCACTGAGCGTGAACCATACCGGAGCTTTTGATAACGATCTGAATATTTTTTCATACTCCTCTACATCAAGTTCATCCACAGCATCCTTTCTCCAGATATTGCAGGTCTTGCATCTTGAGTTGCATCGATCGGTCACCGAAATCGTCAGATTCATCGGAAGTTTCTTTGGCACACCGCAGAAGTGTTGCAGCTTATATCCTACCATATCGGTGCATAATCTTGTAATATTCATCTTTTATCCAGATCCTTGGTTGTGGATACCGTTTCCCAATTATATGGATTTTTTCCAAGAACATAAAACTTGATCATCGCTGATGCCATCGAGTAACCCTCCAGGAACACCGCAGCAAGGATCAATGGAATCTTAAACGGGTGTTGTTTCATTTTTTTAAGAATATATTTTATTTTTAGAGTATTTCCTGTGGTGGATGGTCTGTACGAATGAACATGAGCAAGATGTATGTGTCCGATATGGATCCTTACTCGTTGTTTGATCAGATCAGAGATAGTTTCAGGACCTTTGTTATAAAATACAGCATCCGGACTGTAATGTAGTTTGTATCCTTTAGCCTTGATCATCGCTTCGAGACATGCCTCATCGGTGGCGGTATCGGTCGGCATAGAATCGAATATATTCTTAAATGCGATGCATTCTCCTGCCTTTGGCGACACCAGCGCAATCTCATGGTGAAGTTCCCAGATCAGATGAACAGCAAAACCAACAATGCTTCTATCTGAATTTATGGGCACGGGGCGCCCACCAACCAGCCCGATCCGTTCATCATGAAACGGCTTAACGAGCTCATTTATGGCCCCTTCGTAAGGGATGGTATCCGCACTCTCGAGAACCAATATATCCGAATCAACGCATCCCATAAAATAATTGATAGCACGCGCCTTGCCGGATTTTTTATCTTCTGTAATTAATTTTATTTTGTCGTGATCCCTGCAGAACCCCTCAACAATCTCCACAGTGCGATCAGTACACCCGCTTGCAACCACCACAATCCTCTCAAGCACAACCCCCTCATCAAACCGCTGCGCACACAAAGCGCCTAACAGCTTGCCAATATTCCCCTCCTCATTATACGCAGGAACCCCGATACTTATAGCGACCATGCTATGACATTAGCGACCTTATATATGAAAATATGTGCGAAGCATCCATCTTCGATGAACCAAAACCCCGCGCGCCAAAAACATACGACACCTCACACACAATAGTATGTCCGGGCAACAACTTCAACAGATCAAACAACACCTTAAACCCGCCCAATTCGAACCTGGACGCATACCTCAGGACATACGGACGGACAAAGGAGGTCTTTGCACCAAAAAACCCGGACATAATATCACTACACTGCGGCGCACCACGCAATCTGAGCGCCACCCGACCAAGCTGGGACGCACCACCTGAAATCACGCGACGGTGCCAACCCCAACCAGGCACATCCGCCCGCACACCAACAACAAGAACGTGGCCACGCCTGAGAACCGCCACAAGTTCACCAATCTTCTCGGGAGGATGCTGCAGATCACCATCGATCACCACAAAATAATCCGTGCTGGTACGCATAATGCCATCAAGTACACTAGCAGTCAAACCATGCACCTGCTCATCACTTCGATCAATCAACATCACGCCATTATCCACAAACGCGCGCACAATATCGCCGGTTCTATCCGTTGACCCATCATCAGACACAAATACCAGACATCCGGGATAAAGTGTGATTAGTTCATTCAACAATGTTTCAATATTTTGCTCTTCATTCAACGTGGGTATAATGACCGTGAGGTCTGAATAACCGTACATGGACACGTTTTCACCCCCGGGTTGTAATTGGAAAAAATCATGTTAGGTTATGCCTGTGCTTCATGTATTACTATTATTCAGCCATGCACATAAGGATTGTGGCTGGGGCATTGAGCGGAAGAATCGCTGTGAAAATGTCGTGCAGACACGTAATATGTTTTGCATGGAATTGCCGAAATAATATGTGGATGTGTGAAACCGCGCAAGATGATATATGAATATTTATACATTTATTAAAAAGTATTGCTACCGATGTACCACCACAGACTATAACCGGGACTGGGAGGATCAGATATCAACGACTATTTATGGCGGTGATTTAAGAAGATGACGGTCTAATAGAGAGGTGCTTCAAGATTAACCCGATCAGAAGCACTAAGCTAACAGCAACGCCCTGACTTGAGATTATGACTGCGTTGATGTCCGCGGTCTGACAAAATATGGTCGGTTCAAAATAAACATTGAGGTTCGGATGCAGATCCGGAACATCATTCATGTTTGTTGTTAATTCTGCCACCACATAAATCGATTTGTTAAATAAGGGCCAGAAAAGAGGGGTGTAATAAGTGAACAAATCCATGAACAGATGACTCAATATCGCCAGGGTAGCAATAATCGAATCTATGAACCAGGTTTTGTAGAACTTGTATGTGACTATAATCACCGGGATGCATACCATAAGGATGAAAACCAACGAGTGGGACATAGAACGATGAACATGAAAGAGAACATCCGCATCTGGCAACGTGGCTAACAAGGAAAAAGAAGCTGCCTTCCTCATCGAGACCCCATACATCACCAACACAGAGAACGGAATCATGAAATGCAGTAATGGTTCAGGCATAAGATCACATAATGTTTAATATTGCATGGTTTAAAACTTTTTTCACTTCCCCTTTGAAAAAGCTCTGATAATGTCCTTAGAAGTCGGTGGACAGCCCCCTATATGTAAAAGATCGTTCTTTGTTGCCAGATCTCTGGTGCAATCGCCGAGGCATATCACCCTGCCTTTCACATCAGGTAGCCTGGCGTGTTTTCCCTGAATTATATTTATATGACTGAATAATGCGTAGTATGCAAACTTC
>JAYELB010000045.1:0-5346 GCA_034717055.1 Methanobacteriota archaeon | reverse complement strand
AGTGCTACGTTTCCTTACATATCCCATATAGCACATAAACCTAACTCAAATTGGAAATCTCTCGAAAACAATCGCTGTATGCGAGCATCTTCCGGTAACCAGAACTTCGCGCGTCTGCATCAACATAGTACCCAATCGTTCACGCTCGCATATATTCCCGCACAATCTCGGCAGACCCCTCTGATTTAAACGCCCTGATAAACTCACCCGCCTCTTCGTACGCCCGATCCTCAATTACCGATATAGTCTCATCGCCGAGAGAATAAAGCTCCTTAAAAAACTCTTTTATCGCAAACTTGCCGTTCTTGCCAAATACCTCAACATCACTCTTCCCCTCTGCCGAATAGTTCGTAATCGTCCAGTCCCATATCCGATGGTACAGCTCAGGTTGCTCATCCTTAAGGACATCCCAGACCAGGTTCATCCAAAAGGTGCCGACGTTCCCTTTGATGATATCACCATGCGGGAACTGCTCCGCAATCAGCCGCCGCGGCGTTCCTGTGATGCCGTGCTGCGCGATCCGCACATCAAGATCGTTATCTCGAAGTGCTTTTGCCACCTCTTTCGTCCTCGGGATGTCGATGCCGATCTGTTCGATCGGGTTGCCATCTTTGTCAAAGATGTTTCCATGCGTGCTGCCGTTTGCGATAGCAAGCACCTGTGGATATATTCCGGCATCGTTTAGCGACCTGATAAAGACCACTGCCTCATCAGGGGTTGTCAAAACCATCCCCGACTCGCCGGTCCTACCGATCTCGCCGACCTCCACCTCCAGCCCGAAATCGCTGTCACCCATCTCTAACTCGATGAACCGCGCAAGCTCGACCGTTGCATCGATGTTTGGTGCAAGCTCCTCTGACGTGTCCCCCCCATCAAAATTGAAGAGATGCGAGGCATCGATCGCAAAACTGGTAAAACCGGCATCGATCTGTGCTGCGATCAGCTCCTTAACCGAATTGAGTTCTTCCACAGTCCCTTTCTTGACACCAATGTGATCCGCATGTAGCGCCCAGATATCAAGACCGACCGATCCCGCGGTTGCATAAGTCCGCATCGAGAGTTCTGCAGGAGTGAGCCCGGTGTACCCGCCTTTAAGGTTGCATTCCGACTTTGCCAGTTCGATTAAGATGGCGGAATCGAGATCCTTTGCGGATCTGAAAATACCTTTTGTTACACCGGGAACGATCCTGGTGTTGCACGCCATTATTATGCATTTTTCATCCTTCAAAGCATTGAATATGACCGAGCCTGATATTGGATTATACCCCATAAAGATCGCCTGTCTCACATTTGGGCTCATGCATTAATACCTTTCCTGTGCGTGATGCTTTGGGAGTGTGTGTTTAGCTAACCACGATTACACTGATTTCCACAAGATTTGTATGTCAATCTCGTGTAATCTCGTGGTTTTTCCACCTCAGCTAAACAGGTACCTTTGGGATAATACTACTCGAATGACCCACTCACAACCCAGCCACCACATTGACAGTCCCCTCGTGCCGAAAGACCACAAAAGCTCAAGCAACCTCAAGCCCACCGATCATCTCTGCAAGCCGCTGCAGCACCTCGGTCCGCATCCCCTCCACAAACTTAATGCTCCCGACAACAAGATGCCCGCCGCCATTTACGCCAGCGCCTTCGAGTTCGTCATGCAGGGTCCGCACCATCTGAGGGATGTTCATGGCTACGCCGCGCGACCTGATCACAGCGAAATCGGGACCGTAGCCGAGAGTCACCACAGGATCGTCGTTTCCCCGACAGAGTCGGTCATGGATCTCGCCCGAGGTCTTTCCGGGTGGCGGGAACGTGAACTTGTGCGCAAAGTGCTCGAGATCGATCACGTTTAAGGATGCTTTATTTGGCAGTCTCTGCGTGCGCACATGCGGCATGCACACAGTTAACTGATCCTCAATCGCACCTCTTGCCTGCTCGCATAGCAGTTTCACAATTCCCCTGTGGCGGTCGAGTTTTCCGAAGTTTAAGATGTCGTTGACAAGCCCGCGCCCGTCCTGGAACTTGAGCCAGAATGCAGCATAATCGAGTGCGAGCGCAATATCCGAAAGATCTGATGTCTCGTACCGGTCAGAGACAAGATCAATATACCCCTTCGCCTCTGGCGCCTCTGACCGATCGCCAAGAGCGGCCACCGCTGGAAGATGCTTTATCTCATCAGTGACCTCCGGGTTGATCATCCGTGCGAGCTCACCACATATCATCCCTGCCGTGACTCCGAAGTCACCGCCGACGTGGTATGGGTTCACATGCTCGCAGAGATACTGATCCACGACATCATCGGGATGGTGGTGATCGACCACGACGACATCGATACCGTAGATCGCGGTCTGCTTAAATGCAGGCAAGTCCTCCTCAGTCGATCCGTTGTCAACGATCACAAGGAGCGGTAGGTCCTGACCGTGCCGCGCCTGATCGTCCAGCGCAAAGCAGATGTCCCTAACGATATCCACCATCTCGTAGAAAGGCGCCTTCGATGGAGACCTCCGGTAGAAATGATGCCCGGCATCGGTTCCGCCGACCTCCCGTATCAGCGGAAGGATTGCGCGCTCGATCGCTATTGCCGCGGTCATCCCATCCGCATCCGCATGGTGCCTGATGACGATTGGCTGGGATGAGAAGATTGCCCTCCTGATCCGCTTTGCAACCGCACGCATCCCATCTTTGAGCGCGGAGAGAGTCTCGCTCTCGACCATGAAGTCGATCTCCTGTGGATCAGAGGTGGCATCGAGAGCGGCCTCGATGCGATCGTGGATCTCTGCTGCCTCGTGGTCTATCAAACCCTTCATAGCCAGAACTTCGATCTGTATATCCTGATTTCGGAGTGAAACCCCCCCGGTAACCCTAACGATAGCATCCGCATCGATCTTGGGATACGCACGCTCGCCAGCACGCTCGAACGCAGCGCACGTGACCGTGCCGGATTCATCGAGTATGGTGAATATCGTAGGTCCTGCGGTCTGTTTTACTAAAACAACCTTCCCTGAAATGGATACGGTCTTGCCGACACATTTCGGAAGTTCGGAACTTATATGTGCCGGATACTCTTTCTCCACTTTCACGATCTCGTATTCTTTCAGCTTTACCGGCACCAACTCGAGGTTTCCATTAGGCTTTATGTTCCTTAGCTTCACATGCACAACATCGCCGACGTTAACTTCCGAACTGAGGTTGCTCGAATGAATCAGTCCGCGTACGCCCCGGGAGAGGTCAACGAATGCGCCAAAATCCACAGTCCCGTTAACCGTCCCTTCATAGACGCTGCCCACCACAAGGTCTTGTGCATCGCAGAGAGCACTCAGAAGGTATACTGATGGTTTTTCCGTGCAGTTCTTGCAGGTGTCACCATCTCCGCTGAACGATGAACCACATATCCTGCATTCCTTGACTTCCCCGTAGCCACCACATTCCCGGCACTTCTCTGTTATTGCGATTCTCCCTGTGCCGTTGCAGGCAGGACATGAGCCACCGAGTGCCTGACTCAACTGCTTTTCAGATAACCCGCTCAAATTGATCGATTTCGCCTTGCCAGTTCCTTTGCAGGCGGAACACTTCTCTTCTTCGATGATGATGAATCCTTTGCCATCACAGGCCGTGCATGATCCCATGCTGATTGAATTGGGCGCGTTCTGATTTATGTCTTTTGTGTCATCGGGGCTTGGGGTCGTCAGCGTACGTGGCGTCAGGTTCTGACTCGGATCTTTTCAGATATTCAAAACTCGGAGTGACAGGCGCTATACTTGAATAGGACCCCAACAGCTCAAACATCGCAAAAAACACTTCTAACCTCCTGTATCGGGTACACTCTCGTGCCCCAACCATGTCACCTCGCATTAAAGTGCGGGGTATCCGTGCCGCTTCTGCACAAGCATAAACATGACTACCCCTCACAGACTGATCGCTCCTGCCGCCGCCTGCAGAATTATGAGCGCGTCAAGGGATGATATACGCCCGTCACCAGTGACGTCACCATCCGCGTTCCATTCGCCGCTGACTGTGAGTTGCAGCGCGATCGCGGCGTCTGCGGCGGTTACATTTCCGTCGCCATTGAGGTCGCCCTTCTGCGAATCACTGCCAAACTTTGATACAAAAGCATCCCCATATAGATTGTAAATTGTATCGTAAGCACCAGGAGTTGTTGGAAAGTCTGATGACTGAGTATAACCAGCCACATAAACATTTCCATTCGTATCCATTGATAGAGAATTAACCACATCCTTAATACTAACATCACCACCGAGGAATGTGGATGTGAGGAGATTGTGAAGATCCCCATCGAACTTTGATACAAATCCGGTATCACTACCCCAAGATGTATCGTATGCACCAGGGGTTGTTGGAAAACCTGCAGATTTGGTGTAACCAACCACATAAACATTTCCATTGCTTTCTATAAATACGGAATTAGCGCTTTCCTGAAATGAACCGCCAAGAAATGTAGATGCCAGGAGATTTTGAAGATTACCATTAAACTTTGATACAAAGACATCTCCAAAAACAGTCTGGCCTGGAACATCATCATTGTAAGTTGTATCGTAGGCGTTAGGAGTTATTGGAAAGCGTGACGACACGGTCCACCCAGCCACATACACATCCCCACTGCTGTGTATGGTTATAGAGTGTGCACTCTCACTCCAAATTTCCCCGAGGAATGTGGAGGCAATGAGATTTTGAAGATTGTCGTCAAGCTTTGATATAAATACGTCACTATATATGACCTGGGGTGTTGTGGGGCCATTAAAAGTTGGATCGTATGCATTAGGAGTTGTCGGAAAGTCTGGTGAGTAAGTTTCACCAGCTACGTACACACCCCCATTGCTGTCTATAGACATGGAATTGGCATAATCTTCTTCAGCACCACCAAGGAAAGTGGATGCAAGCAGATTTCGAAGATTTCTGTCAAACTTTGATATAAAAGTATCACAGTAACCATCATTGAAAGTTGTCTGGTATGCCCCAAAAGTTGTTGGAAAGTCTGATGCCTCAGTCTCGCCAGCCACATAAATATTCCCATCACTATCTATGGCTATGGAACAAGCTGTATCTCCACCAGTAAAACCAGCGCGCCCACCAAGGAAAGTGGAGGCGAGCAAATTTTGAAGATTGCTGTCAAATTTTGACACAAAGGCGTCATTAGTAAGGCCATTAAAAGTTGTCTGGTATGCTCCGGAGGTTGTTGGAAAGTCAGATGAACCCGTCTTACCAACAACATAAACATTTCCAGTGCCATCCAAAGATATGTCATAAGCTATATCTTCACCATCCCAACCAACTTCCCCACCAAGGAAAGTGGAGGCGAGCAAATTTTGAAGATTGCTGTCAAATTTTGACACA
>JAYELB010000044.1:0-5348 GCA_034717055.1 Methanobacteriota archaeon | reverse complement strand
TTCTTGGAGATAGTATTTACGGGTGTCGATGGATCATTAATCTGGTTTCGGAAAATAACGCCACGCTATACTTTCTACCCCGCAGCAACGCGACTTTCAAGATTATTGAGTCTCTTGGGTGGTACGATATGCTTTATTCGCTCTGGGAATATCCTCGGAAGTGGCTAGAAAATTAGCATGTGCGTTTGATCTTGGAAACGGCTTGAATTAGAAGGCGACTGAGACGCGGCTCTGGGCTTGTGGGCACAATATCCGAAGAGTGAGGTCATGGAGGTCATAGGTTAGGTAGTGCCACACTAAAAGGGGATGTACACGAATTTCGTCCCAAAGCCCTAAAATACACAAGTTATTTAGGTACCCTCATCTATTCAAAAATCAGGAAGCAAAAAAATGATTGAGAAGTTTCAGCTAAAGGTCGGTATAAGCGAAGTAAACTCTGGATATGATATCAAAATAGAAGTATTACGGACGATCATCCCATGAACATCAAAGACAAATTCACTGAACTGAAAACCCGAAACGAGGGTGCACTCATCGCATACATCTGCGCGGGCGACCCGACACCAGAGGGTACGGCGGAGATCGTGCACGCACTGGCACGCGGCGGCGCGGACGTGATCGAACTGGGACTTCCATTCTCAGACCCGATCGCTGATGGTCCGACGATACAGGCATCGATCGAACGGGCACTTGATGCGGGCATGAACCCTGACATATTCTTCGATCTCGCCAGGTCCCTCGACGTTTCTGTTCCGCTTGTGGTGATGACATATTACAATCTCATATTCAAGCGCGGGCTCGAACGATTCGTACGCGACTGTGTAGAGAGTGGGATATCCGGAATCATCGTTCCTGATCTCCCTGTCGAGGAATCAGGCGGTCTCGCCACGCATTGTATGGCGCACGGGGTTGACCTCATCTTCCTGATCGCGCCGACCACATACCCGGAACGGATGCAGAGGATCGTCGATGTCGGATCCGGATTCATATATCTCGTTGCAAGAATCGGCGTCACCGGTGCAAGAGATGATGTCGCAGCATCGACTATCTCCTTAATTGATCTCGTGCGCGGCACAACCCGGACAACGATGCCGCTTGCAGTCGGATTTGGCATATCAACGCCGGATCAGGCATCCACCATCATAAAAGCGGGTGCGGACGGTGTGATCGTCGGTTCTGCGTTCGTGAACATCATCGCAGACCGCGTGAACGTACCGGAACGTATCGAAGAACTTACGCGAGAACTGAAATCCGCTGTGGTATGATGTGTGAGATCACGATGTTGTCGGTAGGTTCACCTCTTCGTCCACATATCCAACCGTCTCAATCTCGATCTTGATACCTTCCGAATCTACTGAGATTGGAGGATTCTGATTCATCACGGTTCCGCCGCCTTTTGAGACGAGTAACCCCTCGTGTACTAGCTGGTCGGCTGTCTGTATAATCTCCTTATCATCGATCTCTCCAAAGACGTTCTTGAACAGATCAATGATGTCCAGTATCTGGACGCCGCTTAATCCTTTGGGTTTCATATATCCGGCATACGCATCGTTGTCTGCAAGCACATTGACGACGAACATAGTCCTGCACCGGTTCTCAAAGAAGAGATCATCTTCGCTTAGTCCCATTGTTTCCCCGTAATTTGATCGCTATGATTTCCGTTCGAGCAGTTCAGCGAATGCGAGTGTGCCGGAGATGCTCTTGATTTTTATGTTTACGATCTCACCTTTGATCGTCTTCGGGACGTAGATGGTGTATTTGTCGATCTGGGTAAATCCGTCACCTTTTCGACCGACTCCGGTGATCTTGACATCATATTCCCCGCCTTCTTCTATCGGTTCCTTTGCCTGCACCGCGCGAACCTTGCGTTTCCTGATCGGTCGATGCGCACCACATGCATCGCATTTCAACATCAGTACACGGTCGGTACGCATCAGTGTGGTGTCAGGACGTCCGCACTCCGAACATATTACAAACTCATCGACATAAGCCTGAATCTGTGACTGGATGGTCTCGGTGGTGAACTTTCCCTGAAAAATCACACGAGTTCCGTCGAATTTGCCAGCAGTTCCAAGTTCCCTCAGGAGATACTTCAGCAGGTGGGTCGGGTCTCGATTGATGGTGTCAGTGATCTCAAGAAAGTTTCTTAAAACTGTAGTTTTCCCTTCTATGATCACGTCCACCCCCGGAACTGCGAAACGCACATCAGTTGTCAGGTACTCCGGCATCTGTTCGAATGCCCGGTCCAGGTTTCCTGCATAATCGGTCATTGAACCAGTTCCTGCCCCTTATCGATCACGATGCTGATTGGCGTTGGTAGTTTGTACCCTGCACGCCTCATCGACTCTTTTGCGTGCTGGAACTGCTGTGGTTGCACCGATACCGTAAAGACACGCTGCCCTGTATGCACTCGTGCGGCAGTCCCGACCAGTTTCCCAAACGCATGCCGCATGCCACTTGACACTCGGTCAGCACCTGCGCCAGTCGCCTGTTTGTTCTCCCGAAGCACCTGATGCGGGTATACGCGCAGTTTCAGATGGAAATTCGTACGTCCGGCTTCCCTGAGCAGATACCTGTTTGCGGTGATCCGTGCAGCTTCAAGCGCGTTGTGCCTCACTTGACACTGTTCTTTTGCGATTAGGGATATGGAAACTGGAAACTCCTCTGTGAGGTTTCCCATGTCATAACTTACGATGTGACTGCCGGGTACCCCGCCCATGTATTCACGGCGTGTGTACGGGCGCTTAAACTTGCGGTACATTTTCGCGGGTTTGGTTACCATTTATATGCTCCTTTTTCTCTATACATAGCGGTTTTATGGTTATAAATGTTGGGATTGCCAGAAGCGTAATTGCTCTTAAGTAAAACGTACAACTACCCCCTCCGATCTATCTGCCGTATCCACCAAAGATCAGTTTTGCAAACGTCACAGGAGACCTGCGGTAGCACCATCTATTAAATCCGGTGTATGTCCTGTCCCCCTTGGCGATTCTCATATATTCCGTAAACAATTGATACAAATTAAGCTTTTTCAAACCTCTGAAACTATGATACGATCAAAAATCAAGTTCTTCTTTGCAGGTGGTGTCCGTCTGGTTCAGGCAATTGGCGATGGAGTTTTTGAAATCCTTAAACTCGAAATAATATTTCGAATACAAACACCGTTTCTTAACGAATTTCCAACACCGTTTAATAAGATTTAAATTTGGGTGAATGTGGAGCGCCTGAGAAGAGCATGGGTCAAGACGATGAAGAATATCGACGCTCATTATACTTGGTAGGATTCGCGATGTTTGGAGCAGGTAGGATTAAATTTATATGACATGTGAGTGACCTTTATTTTGTATATCATAGGCACACCATAAGGCGATGCAACAAAAAATGATGCAAAGGAATGTAAACCCACAAGAATTATTTCAGAGAAATAGAATGATTGGAAGAGAAATGCATTGTAAGAATGTGCCGATCTCGTAGCGCTGTTGTTGGTGGTTTAGGGGTGAAACGATGAGTGAACACATCAGGATACTTGGTGCAGGCCCTGCGGGGCTTACTGCCGCAATCAATCTCAGCAAAGCAGGTTATAGTGTTGAGGTTTATGAGCGGCAAAGTGATGTGGGGGTGCGTTTTCACAACGATATTGAAGGACTTGAGAACTGGAGCAAAAAGATAGACGTGCTCAAAGAGTTCAGTGAGATGAATCTCGATATAAACTTCGACCACGCACCAGTTACTTCATTGATCGGAGTTGCACCAGACTCGAAACAGTATGAGATCAAAACCAGTAAGACCATGATGCATCTCGTTAGAAGAGGGGCAATGGGTGGTACACTTGATCATGGATTAAAAGAACAGGCATTATCCTATGGTGTAAGGATCCGGTTCAACCAACATATGAACAAACGTGATGCAGATATCATTGCAACAGGTCATGTACACGGTAGGATCGCAGCGATAGCCAAAGGCATCACATTTAATACGTCGCACCCCCCGGCCAACCTTGTCATTTTCGACGATGATTTGGCTTATAAGGGCTATTCATACCTTTTCATCGTCGATGGGCATGGAACCCTCGCCACGGTACTATTCAGTAGATTCGGTGAGATCGGGGCGCAGTTTAAATTAGCGATATCGAAAATAATGAACGTATCTGGTTTGGAGAACATTTATGATGTGAAGCCGTTTGGGGGCGTGGGGCACTTCTCGAATAGCTGTGCATTTTCAAACAACGGACGCGTTTATATCGGGGAAGCGGCAGGACTCCAAGATCTTTTGTGGGGTTTTGGAATGCGTACAGCAGTTGTGAGTGGGTATCTAGCTGCAAAAGCTATAATCGAGGGAGAAGATTATAGTGTTCGTGCAAAGGAACACTTCGAAGACTACCTGCGAAACGGGATTGTGAACCGTTATCTATTTTCAATGCTGGGAAATCAACTTTATCCATACCTTATTAAAGTGTTATCATCCGTGGATAAGCCGGAGGCAGTGATGAAAGAGGTGTACACTTATAGGTTCTATAAAAAGTGCTTGTATCCAATTACAAAAAGATTTGTTAAACAGAGCTATCCATGGTTGGTGTGAAAGTACGGTGACTATGGTTCGGTAGCTAACACATTTACATAACACACCCCCACAAAAATAATTCAGTATTAAATATAAAAATTAACCCCGCGATTACAGTCATCGCTTCCACACAGTCTCCGTTGAAAAGGACATCTTTTACCTCCCACGGCGCCCCCGTCCTCTGCTCTGTTTAGGTGCCAGTGATCAAGATCCCCCGCCGAGGCATCACCGTGACCCGGTCACCGATCGCCCTCTGCGAAGTTTCTGTAATCCGGCAGAAAGATGGCTCTTTGGTAACTCCCGTGAAATGTATCTGGACTGTATCACACTACAAAACAAAACCACTACCAGACGCTTCGATAGGTGGTAAATCCAAAGAAGTTGAGAGTCGATCTGAAAAATTATGGATTGGGCGAAGGGAAAGCTTTTTATACAGGGTTACAATGTAACCATCTATGAAACGGGAAAATGTGTTGTTAGTCCGAGTAGATGATCATGTTTATGATAGAGTGAGAGAAATAGTAGACGATTCAAGAGATTTAGCTCACATTCCGCAGGTCGCCATCTACTTTCCATAATTTCTACTGATATCGATTTTAAATATCCGAAAAATATTATTTTAATACTGTGGTGGCACAACCCACCCAATTTCAACAGTGGGCGCTTTACATGTTTATGTAAAAAATATGTATTTTAATAAATCGATTATCTTCAAAAACACAAAATCACAAGCAATAGCCACTATTCGCCATTTACAAAAAATAGATCTTTTTGCAAAAACACGTGCG
>JAYELB010000043.1:0-5365 GCA_034717055.1 Methanobacteriota archaeon | reverse complement strand
TTGAGCAGCCGATCGAATATCTTTATCGCCTCAATTCCACAGTTTCATTTTCAAAATCAAAGCACAATATCGAACCTACCGCGGAAAGAAACGCCATACCAAGTAGCGAATCGCCAGGGATAAACCATGTCTTGCTCTCGTAATCATCGAGGATCACTTTCCCCATGAACATCGGAAGTTCAACAATGTCGCCTGTAGCAAGGGTAAATGGGCACTGTTCAATTTTCTAGTGATGGGATGAAGTACCACTTTCGGAATCTCCTCAATCGCCGACGCGCTGCAATCCTGGATAGCTATGAATATACGTTAGTTTCTGCTAAATCGCTTATTTTACGGCTTTTGGCTAGATGCAACAGAAACAAAAATGTTGGGCGATGAACTGGAAAACTTAGCTATCACCTGAGTTTGAAAGATCCTTCTTCTACCATCACTTTTGGCAGTCCGTAGTCGTCTCTTGTTATCGTTTTGCCTCAACTCGGAAGAGCATGAAGAACGCGCTCGTCGATGCTTCGAAAGCGATTCCGAATGAGTACAGAACTGTGTTCTTGTTTGAGGATGCCGGGGGCGTTTTCAAGTTCTCGGTGGATCCCGAAGCCGAAAAAGAGTTGTATCCTACATTCGGAAAGAACGTTATCATCACTGATATGCACGATTGGAGCTCGGAAAAGATTGTAATAACGTATACCGCCAAAGATTTTATCGAGAAGGATTTCAAGTGGCTGAAAAATGTGATGCTGATCCCAATCAAGCCAATATTTCACCGGAAAGATTGTCGGATAAAAGTACACATCTTTCTATGTGTTATGGGGCTTGTATTTTACAGATATCTGCTATGGAAGCTGAACAAATCAGATGAACTGCTTTCAGATACGGAAGTCATCGAAAAACTGGAGAAGATCCGGATTGCGCTGGTGAAATCTGGGGATCGTGAAGCAAAGTTTGTTTTCGAGACCGTGGATGTGGATCAGGCGAGATTGTTTTCAACGCTGCGTCTGGGTGATGTCTTGGAGGGCGCGAATCTCTGAAGATGGGGAAATTATTTAAAATCTGTTGGCGGCAACAAAAAACAGGTGGCAGAGCCTTCATTTCTGCGTAGCTTTCAAACTCAGGTATTACTATACATAACAGTGCGATTCTTTGAACCCATGCTACATGGTGTGATTTTTTATGTCATATATGTTCGTCGCCAAATTCCAGAAAGCCGAAGGTGTACTCATCCTTGACCGCAAGTTTTGCCTGATTGCGTGCATCATCAGGCAGGTTTTGCTCGAAATTGGTCTGGTTTAGCAGGGTTTTTTTCATAAGTCTGGCTCTCGATATGGTGGATCAGTACGTCCCTGCTCCATCTGAATTTCCGGGTCATTCGGATGTAGAACTCACATTCCAGATAGTCTTTGCACTTACTCAATACCGTGAGGTTGTGACCCCAGCCAATTTCTCCAACGATCATTGGAGTTTTGGATGGTCACTGTAGTTGTAGTAGAACTGCCGCATATACCACAGATTCTGGGGTAAAAATCCTTTGATTCCGGAAAACTCGGCTTGCAGGTCTTTTGCTAATTGTTCCACCACCGACTTTCCCCATGTCCTGCCTTCCTGCCGTTCAACAATAATCCGCCCGATGTCCCAGTAAAGCAATATCAGTTCCTTGTTGACAGTTTTCAAAGCCATATATTGCGCTGTGCGGATACGCTGCTTGATATCGCTTAGAAGAACTGCGTATCCATCCGGAACCAACTCACTCATCCACTCGCCCCCTCCAGCCGCTTCGCCACATCATCGACCTCCCTGATCAGTTCATCTTCAGTTGGCATGTACAGTTTATACGTCGAAGCAAATATCTGTGTGTTATCCTCAGGCAGCGTATAGCGGGCGATCGTCTCTTTCTTATCGCGACACAGAATAATGCCGATTGTCGAGTTTTCGTCATCGGTCCTGGCCTCTCGATCGTAGAAATTGACATACATCTGCATCTGCCCCAGATCCCGGTGGGTAAGTTTGCCGATCTTCAGGTCAATCAGCACAAAACATCGCAGCAGACGGTTGTAAAAAGCAAGATCGATGTAGAAATGCTCGGCATCAAGTGTGATACGTTTCTGGAGGGCGACAAAGGCGAATCCCTTACCCAGTTCCAGTAAAAAGCTTTGCAAGTTGTTCAGAAGGGCAGTCTCCATATCTTTCTCGCTGTACGCCGCTTGCTCGGGTAGTCCCAGAAACTCCAGAATGTAGGGATCCTTGATAGCATCGCGTGGAGACTCAAGGATCTGCCCCTGTTCTGCCAGAGCCTTAATCTCTACCTTGTCCCGGCTCAGCGCCAGACGTTCGAAGAGGAGAGAGTTGATCTGTCGGTCAAGTTCCCGCACAGACCAGTTTTCAGCCTCGGCTTCCTTTATGTAAAAGTCTCGTGCCTGTTTCATCAAGACGCATCAGCAGTGTATAGTGGGACCAACTCAATTTGCTAGACAGTGTCTGGCAATTCTGAAAGCTTAGGTAGGACTGTTTCATATTCTGTAAATTCTGGCGGGAAAATCCTCTACCGAATTCTGCCGCCAATCGCACAGAGAGTATCTTCAATGTTTCTTCTCCGTATTCTGCACGGGTTTTCCCATGCTGCTCATCCTCAACGATCAGGCGACCGATCTCGAAATAAGCGTGAACCATTGCCGTATTCACCGCATGGGAAACACTGCTTTGTGCTTCAAGCAGAACTCGCCGGATCTGGTCATAAAGAGGCCGGATCAACTCACTCATCCGCACCCCCCTGCCAGGAGCTTCGCCACATTATCAGCTATCCGCGCTTCCAGTTCCCGCGCCTCAACGTTAAGAATCTCCAGTTCCCCCTCGAGCTCCTCCAGACGCTCGGCAAAGATAAAATCATCCCCCTCACGCTCCGCCACGCCTACATACCGTCCCGGGTTCAGGCTCCACCGTTGTTGTTAGGCGGCATGCGTCAACTCTCTTATGATCCTATTCTGTAGCCCACCATAGGCGACTGATATTCTTTTGTAGGGCAGATAACATAAACATGAGCTGCCAACTTATCCGCCTATGAAACTCGTGTCACCTCATAGAAACTGCTGTTTAATGGATTCGTGTCCACACAAAACGTTGTGCCAGAGACCTGAAACGTCATCCCGCATGACGCAAACCGCAACAGAAAGAGTTATGAGAATGCCTCTGCGATCCTGAAACCACGCGCTGGATAAAACAACCCAAAAAAATAAAAAGAGGGGAAGGATAATGCAGGGCTGCCCAGAATCGTGTAGGGCTGTGCAAGTCCTTGATATGCACATCAGCCCCGCATATATAAATCAGTAATCCAAGAGCGGGGTGAAAGTGAATGCGCCCCTGATGGATCTCTCATACGCCACACCAAAGATTTTATATCATCAACAGACATACTACCACCTCCCAACATCTGGAGGATTTAAATGACAGAAACCAATATGAGGGATCGTTTTTTACCGCAATGAAAAACTCCGCGACGTACGCGTGCGCATCTTCGATACCACGCTGCGTGACGGTGAGCAGACGCCTGGCGTATCGCTTTCTCACGAAGAGAAACTAGGAATCGCCGTGCAACTGGACAAACTTGGCATCGATATCATGGAGGCGGGCTTCCCTATCGCATCAGCAGGCGAGAAGGACGCGGTCTCGAGAATCGTGAAAGCCGGACTGGACGCACAGATATGCGGGCTATCAAGAGTGATAAGATCAGACATCGATGCGTGTCTCGACTGCGATGTCGATATGGTGCATACATTCGTATCCACTTCCGACGTTCAGCGGATACACACCATCGGCAAGTCGAGAGAAGAGGTCGTGGATCTTGCAGTCGATGCGGTGCAGTACATCAAGGATCATGGCAGGGCATGCATGTTCTCCGCGATGGACGCAACACGGACCGATGTGGACTACTTAATCGAGATATGTAAAGCCGTCGAGGCGGTAGGCTGCGATGTCATCAACGTCCCTGACACCGTGGGTGTGATGGTGCCGTCTGCGATGTACCGGCTGATCGAAGAGATCAAGAGGTCAGTGTCGCTGCCGCTTGATGTGCACTGCCACAACGACTATGGACTTGCCGTTGCAAACAGCATCTCCGCAGTCGAAGCGGGAGCCACCCAGGTTCAGGTGACTATAAACGGGCTTGGAGAACGCGCGGGAAACGCGGATCTTGCAGAGACCGTAATGATTCTGCACACGCTACATGGAGCAAGGACGAATATCAACACCGAATATCTCTTCGAGACCTCGCGCATGGTCGAGCATTACACCGGCGTTCGGATTCCGCAGTTGATGCCAGTGGTTGGTGAGAATGCGTTTGCGCACGAATCAGGTATCCACACGCACGGCGTGCTCGTGTGTACCGACACATTCGAGCCCGGTGTGATGACGCCTGAGATGGTCGGGCAGAAGCGCAGGATCGTTCTCGGGAAACATGCGGGCAAGCACGCTGTGAAACAGGCGATCGACTCGGCAGGGTTCGTGACAAGCGAAGAGCAACTGACAGAGATACTCAGACGGATCAAGGAACTTGGAGATAAGGGAAAACGGGTCACCGATGCAGACCTCTTCGCTATCACCGAGTCCGTTCTCGGGGAGGTCTCCGGAAAAGAGCAGTTCATCGATCTTATGGAGGTTTCGGTGATGACCGGGAATATCATCACGTCGACTGCATCTGTGAAGGCGATTGTTGGCGGAGAGATGAAGGTCGTGGCAAACGTTGGCGTCGGTCCGGTGGATGCTGCCTTAAATGCCGTGAGAACTCTGCTCGGCGAAGGAGCTGCGGTGCGCCTGCGCGATTTTAAGCTCGAAGCGATCTCAGGCGGCTCTGACGCGCTTGCAGAGGTTATGGTTGCGGTGGAGGATGAGCAGGGTAGGATCGTGAGCGCGGGTGCCGCGAGAGAGGATATTGTGCTTGCATCAGTCGAGGCACTTGTAAATGCGATCAACCGGCTGATCATGGTGCGGGGAAATGTGTGATGTGGATGTGCTATGAGGGGTTGATAATCCCCTCATGACAACTCCGCACCCCTTAGATAAGATACCCTCTGGCGATCTCGCATGCATTATGGCGGTTATAACATAGCACATGCTTCGGGTAACTGACACTTTCTAATTTTTTCTGGTCGAGTCGAAAAATGCCCGGAACCCATACATATAACTCATGTTCCGCACGTGTTTTTTGTAAGAAGATCTATTTTTGCAAATGGTGAATAGTGGCTTATGATTGTGATTTTTTTTGTTTTTGAAGATGATTTTTTTATTAAAATATATATCTATTGCATAAACATGTAAAGCATCCTCTGTTGAAGTTGGATAGGTTGTACCATTACAGTAGATAAATAATATTTTTTAGATA